>LUTY01000463.1 GCA_001640045.1 Candidatus Thiomargarita nelsonii
CGTAGGGTGCGTCCCACGCACCATTAAATATTGTGTTCATTGATAACAGCCAGTGTAGGAGTAGGATGCGTCCCACACACCGCAGAAATCTCCACCTGATAGAAGGTGCGTAGGACGCACCCTACGTTGGCTGAAGGTTGGTTTTCTCGTTCCCACGCTCTGCGTGGGAATGCCTGCATCGACGCGTCGAGTGGACTCAATTAGCTAAATAAAAATCCCGCACAAAATCCTCTAAGCGGTGCTTAACAATTGCCTTTCGCAATCCCTGCATTAAGTTTTGATAATAACGCAAATTATGCACCGTATTCAAATGTGCCCCCAAGATTTCTCGCGCCTTGTCCAAATGATGCAAATAAGCGCGAGTGTAATTTTGACAAGTATAACAATCACAATCAGGATCAAGCGGGGCGATGTCGTGCCGATATTGACTATTACGAATCCGTACCACGCCAACACTGGTGAATAAATGCCCATTTCGCGCATGACGGGTGGGCATCACGCAGTCAAACATGTCTATACCATAGCGCACAGCTTCAACAATATCCGCTGGCGTTCCCACGCCCATAAGATAATGTGGCTTATTTGGCGGTAATTGCGGTGCTAAGGCTGCCAAAATACGCTGCTTTTCTTCTTTAGGTTCGCCGACTGATAAGCCGCCAATGGCATAACCATCAAAACCGATGTCTATCAATCCCGCTAAGGAAGCTTGCCGCAAATGTTCATACATTCCGCCCTGCACAATTCCAAACAAAGCGGCAGGATTATCATCATGTGCCGCTTTAGAACGGGCAGCCCAGCGCAAGGATAATGCCATAGAATCAAGGGCTTGTTGTTCTGTCGCGGGATAAGGGGTACATTCATCAAATATCATGACAATATCTGCGCCCAATGCCCGTTGCACTGCCATAGATTCTTCAGGTCCTAAAAAGACTTTGGCACCATCTATCGGAGAACGAAATGTCACGCCCTGTTCACTAATTTTCCGTAGTTCTCCCAAACTAAATACTTGAAAGCCGCCCGAATCGGTCAGTATGGGTTTGTGCCACTGCATAAATTTATGTAAACTGTCATGCGCCTTAATAACTTGCGTACCGGGGCGCAACATTAAGTGAAAAGTATTGCCCAAAATGATCTCAGCACCGGTGGCATCGACTTGTTGGGGTGTCATGGCTTTGACGGTGCCATAAGTGCCAACCGGCATAAAAGCGGGCGTTTCTACGGTGCCGCGTGGGAAATCTAGTTGGGCGCGACGGGCGTAGCCGTCGGTGGCGAAGATTTTAAATTGCATATCAAT
>LUTY01000464.1 GCA_001640045.1 Candidatus Thiomargarita nelsonii
TATCCCATATCAATATCTGAGCGAAAACCAACAATAAAGACACGTTCACGTTTTTGAGGAACCCCATAATCAGCCGCATTTAGTAGCTTAAACACCACATTATATTTTAAGCCTGAATATAAAGCCTGAGTATTTATTTTCTTTAAATGAGATAAATGCTCTACCCATTTTTGTTTAGGTTGCCTCGTGATTTCTGGATATTTTAATTGCAGTAAAATGTATTCAAAATAAGTCGAAAAAGACTTTGTTAATAAACCTTTAACATTTTCAAACACAAAACTATTTGGCTGGATTTCTCTAACCACTCGCACGGCTTCTGGGAACATATCTCGATCATCATTTTTCCCTTGATGTTTACCCGCGAGAGAGAATGGTTGGCAAGGTGGACCTCCAGCAACCATTTTGATTTTATTCTTATAATTTTTAAAAACCATGTCTTTAATATCAGAATAGATAATATTCCATTCTCTTATTTGTGTTTGGCCGATATCATGGTTATGTCTGAGAGTATTAATGGCATCTAGGTTAGATTCCACCAATAACGCATGATGAAACCCAGCTTTTGACATACCGAGTGCTAATCCGCCAGCACCAGAAAATAATTCAATAGAACTATGTATCACTAATTGCCTCATTTATTAGTTCTTGAAATGAATCTGATTTGCAGGAGTGCAAGGCGTACCTTGCAACGAATAAAAAACCCCGTTTTTTTCAAAAAACGGGGTTTTTTAAAGATGACTTTGGGCAACGTTGTAAGCGTTCATTCAGGCAAATGCAACAACTCCCTATAAACATCAAAAGTCTCTCTCAAAACGATTTTCTGATCAAATTCCGCTAAAACCTTAGAACGGCTTGCAGCCCCCATACGCGCTCGTTCTTCAGGATTATCCAAAATACGTTGAATAGCTGTCGCCAATGCAGCGGAATCCTTGCAAGGTACCAAAAAACCATTCACCTCATCCGCGACGATTTCACGGCAACCGGGCGCGTCAGTTGTCACAATCGGCAAACCATAGGCCGCCGCTTCCAAAAGAATGCGAGGAAGCCCCTCCCGATAACTGGGTAAAACGACCAAATCCACCTCATTTAAAATATCTTCCATCTTATCCAAATGACCTAAAGCGGTAATAATGCCCTCACGCGCCCACGCATCAATTTGCGCCTGTGGCACCGACGCTGGATTTCCGGGATCAGGAGAGCCTGCCAACAGAAATTCGATAGCTTGGTTATGGCTTTTCAAATTTATTGCTGCCTCCACATACTCGCCAACACCTTTTTCCCATAGCAAACGGGT
>LUTY01000465.1 GCA_001640045.1 Candidatus Thiomargarita nelsonii
CGGCTCAATTTACCCATACTGTAAAGCTTACCAGGACTGAATTTTTTGATCCATTCCAGCAATGAGCCTTTATTGTCAGGCTTAAAAAATGTCGGTTGTCCAGTCTCATCACGCTCCACCAACACAATATGCTCTAGCTGCAATAAATCCAAAAAATAAGGCGAATGACTACCTGGCTTTTGCCAGAATTCACAACATTGCGTATTTCTTCTAATATGAATTGAAGAGTACGCGGATCTAAACCATTTTCAATTTCTTCAATTACAATCAATGGGGGTGGTTTAGGATGTCGCAATAAAGCCAATAATGCCACGATTCGCAAAGTGCCAGTGGATAATAACCACTCTGCAATTTGGCATTCTCCCTCTATCAATTGCAAATAGACACTGCGTTTCAATTCGGTACTCAATACCACTTGCAAATCTTTTGCATACGGCAGCAAATGTCGCAAAGCCTCCAAAACGCTGTTAAATGCTGCTGGATTCAGCTTGCGGAGGTTCAACAGATATTTGGCGATGTTGGAACCATCTTTATTAAGTTGTACTTCACGCCCGGTCCGTTTTTGTGGCATAGAACTGCCTATTGTACAAGAATTGAGCGTCATAAATTGACAATCGAAACTCTCCCAAAATCGTTTATTCTTATTAACATATTTTAACCATTCCATCAATCTCGTTGACGAGGATGTGGATTGTATGCGTTTCACATACCTTGATAAGGCTGCCCAAAGTGCAGAATTACTCTTTGAAAGTATTGAAAATTCACTGCTCGCCGGTGCAGAAAAATCAAATGACTCCAGTTCAGGAAAATCAAAGGCATTATCAGCTTGACGCTCAACAATCAATTGATCGCGAAAAAAAAGCTGTTCATTTTGAATCAACGCCTCACTGTCTTCGCCAAGTGTCACTGACATATTAGCACGAAATGTCGTACTGTCCATTGTCCGAGACAATTCAAATGTCATGGGATTTGGATCAAAGGGACTATCAATCGACGTATCGTGAGCCCTGCGATTCCGCACCTGTTCAAAACCTTGCCAACGATTCATGGCAATTTCTAAACCGTGCTTGAGAATGCTTTGATAAGTTTCCAAACCTTCAAGAAGACTACTTTTGCCAGCACCATTATTGCCAATCAACACTGTCAATGGCTCAAATTCAACAGTACCACTATCGACAATGGCTTTAAAATTTTTGACTCTAAAATTTTTTATTGCTAAATCAGTCATTTGAAAATAATCCTTCATATTACTATACATCGGAGAACAAGGCTTGCACTATT
>LUTY01000466.1 GCA_001640045.1 Candidatus Thiomargarita nelsonii
ACTTGTATTTCAGCGACTGCTGGCACCGTCGCTATCAATAAGCAACAAATTGTGATGATACGGTTAATTTTTTTCATTTTTGATGTTTTATCACTCTTAGTTCGAGGTTTTTTGTCGCGGTGGTGAGTATAGTCATCCAGATAAGTTATCGCCCAAACATCTGATGTTTCAGTTATTTCGGGAATGGAGCGGAGCGGATTTCCCGAAACCATCGACTGAGTTTCGGGAAATCCGCTCCGCTCCATTCCCGAAACAACGAAAAAACTCTGAGCTTAGGACAAAACTTTTCTGGACAACTATACCACTCATGGAGGACGGGAGTTGCCTAATCAAGCCATTGTTCAACATTTCTAGTTTAAAGGTTTTATTCGTTGTCCTCCATTAGTTGTACTCACACACATAAACGATTAAAAATGATCATGATACCCTGGAATACTTTCTTCTAAAAACGCATCCGCTTTTTTGCCAACTCCACCCAAACCTTTTAGGTGAAATTGCAAAAACAAACCATTCAAGTAACTCTCACCTTCAATATCATTCAAATAACGTCGTCCGATCCAGCGCACCGCCCAACAACAACTCTTGTATTCCAACCCCGCAAAAGCTTCTAAAGTCTTTCTCTCTGGGAGAGACATATTCCAACGCCCTAAAACATTCCAACGGCGGCTCAAAATCCAATGAAAAGACATATCAGTTTGTTCTAATGAATCATCGCGCAAACGGTAAGACAGATTCAATATCCGTTTTGAATCGGGCTGATAACGCATACGCACTACGCTCAGTTCAGTGTTTTGAATATCAGGATCCCATCGGACACTCGATGAGCCGTACCAATTTTTGGCAAACTGTGCGGATAATTCCATAACAATGGTAGAAGAATTATCCGTTTCCACCGGTTCATCTGGCAAAGTCACTTGCCTATCTCGAAAATAATAAATTTGTCCCAAGCTGGCTCGCAGACGTTCTACCCCTTTATGCAATAAACGTGAACTCAAACCTAAAGTGATTTGATGCCCATCATCAATCCGATCCACGCCATTGAAGTTATCTTCACGAAATAACTGAAAATATGAAAAGTCATATCGTGCCGTGTCAAAAATGGGAATATCGCTTTGATCTTCAAACTGCGTATAACGGTAAAATAAACGAGGTTCTAAAGTTTGGACCAACTCGGTATCGAATAATTTCACATCACGATCCAAAAATAAGCCACTATCCATACTGAAGCGAAATAAAAAGCGGTTATGTGTCGTACTTTCATCGCTTGCCACATTATCTAAATTATAATGGG
>LUTY01000467.1 GCA_001640045.1 Candidatus Thiomargarita nelsonii
GTTAAACGGGCTCTCATCGAAAACGGACAACAATACGTCCTAGAAGACTTAGGCGCGAAAAATATGGCCTCACCGCAAACCCTAAGCGATTTTGTCATTTGGTCAAAAACCCAGTTTCCCGCCCAACATTATGCCCTCATTTTGTGGAATCATGGCGGTGGCACACAAGGCATAGGCTTCGATACGTCTCCGGCTGCCAATGGAGAAATAATGAGCATCAAGCAATTGCATCAAGCCTATCAAACGATCCGTGATCAATTCAAAAAACCACTTGATATTGTGGTTTATGACGCTTGTTTGATGGCCTCTATTGAGGTGGCTGAAATCACGGCCACAGTTGCCAATGTGATGGCGGGTTCAGCGGAATTGGAGCCTGGGCACGGTATTGATTATGCCCATCTGTTGAGTGGCATTGGAACGGTCGATAATGGGCTTGCTTTTGGTAGCGTGGTCAAAACGGGCTATATTGAACATACTAAAGATCAAGGCACTTTTGACCGTTCACAAATCACTTATAGCGTGTTTGATTTGACGCAATTAAACTCGTTTACGGAGACTTTCAAACTGTTTGCGATTGAATTCAAAAAAATGCTGGAAGAGGGGGCGTTTAGCGGCTATGAAACGCTGAGACGTGGTATCATTCGTGCGCCCGGCTATCCCCGTCAAGAATCGGGTAGGTTACGTTCTCTCGCCAGCAGCCCGCATATTCGCATCGATCTCTATAATATCCTACAAACAGTGGGGCCGGGGGTTTCTGAATTTAACCAATATGCGACTGATTTGCTAAAGAGTCTTGATCAAATGATTGATTACGAAGCCAATGATAATGTTCAAAATATTCTCTCAGATGCGGGGCGCCTGAGTATTGATATCAATATTACTAATACTGATCATTTGTCAGTGCTGCCTGAAGCTTATACTCTTATCAATGAAGGTTTAGTTTATTATGATCAGCGCAGACAGAATTATTCGTTTGCCCCTTATGAAGAAGGAGTGAGCTTGGCTTGTCTGGATGGGAATGTTTGTGCTGAGGCACAATGGCTTAAATTTAAATTTGATTCAGCTACCCAGATTCTCGGTATTGAGGCTTATTTTGGGCAATCAGCGGGAGAGAATTTAGATATTTACCGGATTGATAAATCCTTCTATCAATATAGTGGAGAATTGACTGAAGATTTAAAATTTGGCGTAGATGGGCATAAGGCGTGTCAATATCAACTCTGTGTGAATGAGAGCCCAGAATCTGGCTCGAAACAAGGTTGCTCACTTCAAACTATAAAAATTCGTTGTC
>LUTY01000468.1 GCA_001640045.1 Candidatus Thiomargarita nelsonii
GTGCATTGACATTAGCACCCAATTTAATTAAGCATTTTATTGTGTTAGAACTATCAAATTTAGCCGCACAATGAAGTGCTGTTATCCCGTTGTTCTTCGCTACATTAACATCAGCACCCAACTTGATTAAGCATTTGATGGCATCAGGATGACCTGCTCTAGCGGCACAATGAAGTGGTGTCAATTGGTCTTTATCTTGTGCATTCATTTGGGCGCCATGCTCAATTAAGACTCCTATGGCATCAGGATGACCTGCTCTAGCGGCACAATGAAGTGGAGTCAACTGGTTTTTATTTCGTTGATTCAGATCAAGCCCCAAGTCAATTAGGCGTTTAATTATGTCTTGATGCCCGCCCTGAGCCGCACTATGAAGTATTGTATTACCTCGTTTATCCTGTGCCTTTACATCGGCACCCAATTCAATTAACAATTGGACAATCTTCGGTTGAGCCGTTTGGCAGGCTTCATGAAGCGGGGTTTGCCCTTGATAATCTCGTGCATTAAGATCAGCACCAGCTTCAACCAATAATAGGAGATTTTTAAAGGACTTATTTTGAGCGGCCCAGTGAAGGGGCGTTTTGCCATTCTTATCTCCTAGTTTGAGATCAGCACCGGACTGAATTAAAAATGGCAGGATGCACTCAGCCCTATTTTTCAAGGCCAAGATAAGTGGTGTCAAACCGTGACGATTCTGCCCATTGATTTCGCCTCCCAACTGAAGGCCGATTTTGACCCTTTCCAAATTACTACAACCGCAAGCGCGATGAAATAAATGCTTGACATCCAATCTATTTATGTTGGCACCCGATTGAATTAAGAATTGAACCACCTCCATATGATCATTTTCCACAGCTTTATAAAGTGCAGTCCAACCGTATTTATATTCTGCATTCACATCGGCACCCGATTGAATTAAGAATTGAACCACCTTCATATGACCATTTTCCGCTGCTTTATAAAGTGCAGTCCGACGGAATTCATCCACGGCCTTCACATCGGCACCCGATTGAATTAATAATTGAACCACCTTCAGATGACCATTTGCCGCTGCTTTATGAAGTGCCGTCCGACGATAAGAATCCACTGCATTCACATCGGCACCCGATTGAATTAATAATTGAACCACGGTCTTCATACCAATTTTCGCTGCTAGATGAAGTGCCGTTGTACTGTATTTATATGGTGTATTCACGTTTGCACCTGACTGAATTAAAAGTTGGAACCTCTCCAAATGACCCTTGTCTCGTTCCTTTGCTCCGCAAATGAATGCATTGCAGGACGCTAGCAAAAA
>LUTY01000480.1 GCA_001640045.1 Candidatus Thiomargarita nelsonii
CCGGGTGCCGGTAAAATGGCTTTACAAACCATGTCAAAGTTGGTAAGGCAAGTGCCTTGTTATACGCTGGAATTAGGTAGTGATCTGTCTAAAATTCCTAATGTCATTTTACGCTTATTGTCCAAGGATTAAGCGATGGAAACCACTAGCCCATTTTTTGTGAGTGTGATCGTCTCGTTTATAATGGCGAAATTTTTAGAGAGATAAGTATATGTTGTTTTATATTTTTTTGACCGCACTATCTATCATTGCTTCTTTTTTAATTCTAAAGTTTACGATAGCCCCTTATATCTGGCTTTGCTTGCTATGGATTATTTTTTTTCTGGCTTGTTTCTTTAGAACAAACAGAACTCTGCTTAAAGCCCTTTTTGTTTACCCTATAGCGATTTTATTGACTTTGGGGATTTTTGAGACTTATTTATGGTTTAAATTCCAACAAAAAGAATCAATGCTTCAATATGAGAACAAAGATTACTCTCAACCTCATGATATTTTAGGTTATGCACCGCAAAAAGATATTGTCACTACTTCCAGAAACTATCATGGAAATGAGCTGCTTTATGATGTGACGTACAGCATAAACCCATACGGTTTAAGAGTAACACCTGAACCAACTAAGAAAGATAAAAAAGCATGTATTTTATTCTTTGGGGGTTCTTTCACGTTTGGTGAAGGGGTTAATGATGAGCAAAGTATGCCGTATCTAGTTGGTTTAAAGTCTGGCTACCGTACTTATAACTTTGGTTTTCATGGTTATGGCCCACATCAAATGTTGGCCGCACTTGAGCATGATTTGGTTGAAGAAACCATTGACTGTATGCCCACACATATCATCTATCAGGTAATAATGGGACATGTTTCGCGTTCAGCGGGTCACAGCCGCTGGGATAAACATGGCCCCAAGTATATTTTAGGAGAAGATGGCAAGGTAAAATACCAGGGACATTTTGATGATCAAACAATTTCTAGCTGGCTTGGAAAAGTACGAGATAAATCCACTATTTATAGAAAGATTTTTCAGAATGGGAGTTATATATTTGTCAACAAACAAGATGTTGAATTATTTATACAAATAGTGAACAGTGCCAAAAAAATCTCAAAGCACTTATTCAAAGAAAGTTTGTTCCATGTAATTTTATGGGATCCAAGCCCGTCAAGTAATGATACAAACGTACAACACTATAATATGATTATGAAAGGATTTAACAAAAATCATATTCGTGTTCACCTTGTGAGTGATATTTTACCTAGTTATAAAAACAAGGTAAAATATGCAATTAGCCCACATGATTGGCATCCCAATTATCTTGCTCATGATCTCATTTCTTATTACATAGTTGATACTATTATAAATTCTCATTAAGTTCATTTTAGGCCTATTGTTTAGGATTAAGCGATGGAAACCACTAGCCCGTTTTTTGTGAGTGTGATCGTCCCCGTTTATAACGGAGAAAATTTTTTAGCCCAAGCCATTGAAAACCTCCAACAGCAAAATTATCAGCCTTTGGAAATCATTGTGGTGGATGATGGCTCAACCGATGGTACGGCTGAGATAGCCACCCAATTTAAGGATCAGATACGTTATGTATATCAGCCGAATCGTGGCCCCTCGGCGGCGCGGAATCGGGGCATAAAAATGGCGGCAGGTGACGTAATAGCATTCCTTGATGTTGATGATTTATGGCCTGCTAATAAACTGGCACTTCAGTTATCGTCTTTAGCGGCAAATCCATCGGTAGACATTGTTCAGGGACTGATACAAGAAATGCAGCCGCTCTTCACGTCCACAACCGATGATGCCCCAATCTTTGAAGAGACTTCCAGGCCTTATCAATTCGTTAACATAGGGAGTGCTATTTATAGAAAGTCGGTTTTTGATAAAGTGGGCTTGTTTGATGAAACGCTCAATTATGCTGAAGATGTTGATTTGTTTCATAGGGCAAGGGAACAGAACATTGCCAAAATGGTGCTAGATGAGGTGACTTTGTTTTATCGAAAACATAAGCACAACATGACGCGGGGAAAAAATTTAGTCGAACTGGGTGTTCTTAAAGCTCATAAAAAATGTTTAGATCGTAGGAGGCAACAGGGTTCTTCTTCAATTCAAGCATTGTCAGAAGTGCCTTCTGTTTTGGAGTACCTAGGTCAGGGCCCTGTCAATAATAACTTAGAAAATAAACACTTTACCATCATCTCTAACGATAGTTGGGCAGGTAAAGTTTATGATGATTTAGGGATCATATACAAAACCCCATTTATTGACACACATTTATTGGCACCCTGTTACATAACGCTTTTGAAGAATTTAAAGCGATATCTGACATTGCCGCTCACATTTACGGCTGTCTCTCGCTATGATTTTTTTAATAAAGAAAGGGAAAAGCGATTCTATCCGATTGGACTCTTAAATGGGGATGTAGAAATTCATTTTCCTTATGACCAAGATGAAATAACGGCAAAAAAGCTGTGGGATGAACGTGTTAAACGTATCCACTGGGATAATTTATTCGTGAAATTTTCAGGGGATAACTTGCTCTGCACAAAGGAACTTATAAAAGAGTTTGACAACTTAAATTTCTCACATAAAGTTTGTTTTACCGCGAAAGAGTATCCCATGTTTAAATCCACTGTTTGTATTAAAGACTGTGTGGTTGAAGGGGAGACAATCTATCCTGTTTCTAAAAAGTCTTTTGATGTAGTTCGTTGGTTGAACAAAAAATTAACGAGAAATGATGATTTCTGATAAAAAGTGAGGAATTTTATAAACCAATGAGATAGCTCGGGCTTTATTTTTTCAACCTCATAACCATAAATTAGAAGCCTATTTAGGTCGTTCATTCAATTGGAAGTAATTAAAGGAGGAAAACTAATGAATAACCATTTAGTAAGTGTTGTTATTCCCGTTTACAATGGAGAACGTTATCTCGCTCAAACAATTGAAAGTGCCTTAGCCCAAACTTACCAACCCATTGAAATTATTGTAATAGATGATGGTTCAACCGATGGCAGTGCTGAGGTCGTCAAGCGTTTTCCTTCAGTACGATATCATTTTCAAGAAAATCGCGGGATTGGTGGGGCCAAAAATAGTGGGATTGAATTAGCAAAGGGTGATTTTTTAGCTATTCTAGAACAGGACGATCTCTGGTCCACAAATAAAATCACCCAACAAATGGCCGCATTTGAGGGCGATCCTGCTTTGGACATGGTATTTGGCCATGTTAAACAATTCCATAGCCCCGAATTAGGCGAAGCAATAAAAGCGAAGTTACATTATAACGAAGAAATTATAGCAGGTTATCATGCCGGTAGTATGCTAGTGAAGCGGGAAGCATTTTTTCGGGTAGGTTGGTTTGATACGATTTGTCGGGTGGGAGAATTCCTAGACTGGTATTTGAGAGCCACGGAGAATAATTTGAAAAGCCTTATGCTACCAGATATCCTGATGCAAAGAAGATTGCATACGACTAATACCATTGTGCGTGAGAAGAAATCACACACTGACTTTGTACACATTCTTAAAGCCTCTCTTGATCGTCGACGGAAACAGCAAACATGAAGACTATTCTACTGACAGGTGCTGCTGGCAGGATAGGTACTGCTTTACGCAAATCTTTGAAAAATTATTACCATTTTCGTTGTGTGGCCCACAAGTCAATGAAGTTTGCTGATGATATTTTTGTTGCAGTGTTGGTGGATGATAGGGGTTAGCAGTCTCAGCAATAGGGTGTTAAATCTGTCGCCAAATGTCCGAGAATTTTAGACGGAAATAACTATTAAGG
>LUTY01000470.1 GCA_001640045.1 Candidatus Thiomargarita nelsonii
CTGAGGTGATTAAGCCATCACAGCCTTCTTTTTGGATGGCGGGCAATCCGCCTAAAAATTTGTTGGTGACATCTTTACCTAAGCCTGGTTTGCGGATTTCGTTACCGGGAATGCGTAATATTTCTGGCTCACCGACAGGCGTTTTGCCATCGCTTTCATAGCGAGTCAAGCGAAATTCAGCTATATCAGTGGCTTGAATTTTGCCCCAATTATGATTTATTCGTTCTACTTGTAGCCATTGGGCATCGGGTGTGACTAGTCGCCATGAGAGTAGATTATCTAAAGTCGTGCCCCATTGTACGGCTTTTTTGCCGCCGGCATTCATGGCAATATTGCCGCCAATCGTTGAGGCATTTTGAGAGGTGGGATCAACGGCAAAAATATAGTTTTGGGTTGCCGCTTTTTCTGCGACACGCTGCGTGACTACGCCAGCTTGGACTCGAATTTTTTTGATTGATGATTTGCCTTCAATCGCTTGAATGTCGCCTAAACTTTCCAATTTTTCGGTATTAATGACAGCACTGTGAGGCTGTAAAGGAATTGCGCTGCCGGTATAACCGGTACCGCCACCGCGTGGAATAATGGTTAATTTTAATTCAATGCAAGCGGCGACTAGGGCGGCGATTTCTGATTCGGTGTCGGGAAAAATCACTACAAATGGATATTCAACCCGCCAGTCAGTGGCATCGGTGACATGCGAAACTCGTGATAAGCCATCAAAACAAATATTGTCTTTACGTGTCACTTGCGCTAGGCGTTTAAAGACGGTGCGACGAAATTGATTTTGATGGGCTAACCATTGTTCAAAGGTTTTGACGGATTCACGGGCTGCACCTGTTAATTGTAATGCCAATTGATTACCGTCGGCACGTAATTCAATTTGCGTCAATCGATGATAGAGGGCATGAATCAGAGAGGCTCGACGCTTTTGATTGGCTAATAAGTCGTCTTGAATGAAGGGGTTACGTTGAATAACCCAGATATCGCCTAAGACTTCAAATAACATTCGTGCGGAGCGCCCTGTGCGCCGTTGTCCACGTAGTTGATTTAAAATCTGCCATTGGGCTTCGCCTAAGAGGCGTATGACGATTTCACGATCAGAAAAAGATGTGTAGTTGTAGGGTATTTCACGGATGCGGTTTGACATTTGAATGATGATTGTTAAAATGTTTGAATGCTTTTTGTTTTGCAGGACGCGGAGCGTCCAGTCAGGCGTTCCTTTGCCCCGCGTGGGAACGAGAATGCCATATCGTGGCGGGCAACCATAAAGGATTGCCCCTACAGTAGACGT
>LUTY01000471.1 GCA_001640045.1 Candidatus Thiomargarita nelsonii
CCTTGCTGATTTTTGACGCTATACAAAAATTCTTGTTTATCATCCAGCAGTTGCTGTAATGTTGCTTGTATGACATTGTCCCAACGCGCTGTGGGCTGCTCATTGACGGTAATAATCTGATAGCCGGATTGAAATCCAGCTTGTTCAGCCAAACCTTGGGGCGTCACTTCTCCGACCACAGCGGCGATGCCTGTCACTCCGATCATATACATCACGGCATAAGCAATGATAGCGAACAAAAAATTAAAAAGGGGACCCGCGACAACAATAGCAGCACGCACTCCCAATGATTGTTGATTAAACTCTCGGTGCAATTCTTCAGGTGCAACTTCACCTTCGCGCTTATCAAGCATTTTAACATAGCCGCCCAAGGGGAGGGCTGCAATGACAAATTCGGTTTGATCTTTGCCAAAGCGGCGCTTCAAAAGCGGTTTTCCAAAGCCGACTGAAAAACGCAAAATTTTTACGCCTAAACGTCGTGCGACCCAATAGTGACCGAATTCATGTACAGTCACTAAAATGCCGATAACGACTATAAAAGCGAGTAATGCTTGTACAAATAACATCATTTTTTCAGTGATTAGTGTTCCGTTATCAGTTATCAGTAAACAACCTTAAGCCTCATCTCGATACTGCTGGACAAGAACAAAATCTTTTGGGGCTGCATTTCGGTTTTTCATTTTTTGTATCACCTGATCACAACCTTGTGCAAAGAGCCTTTTTTCTTCTTCAGACCATACCCTAGACCGCTCGTTTTCGATCACGACTTGAACACTAGGGTAGACAGACCACTTGCCATTTTCAAGGAGATTTTCATAAATTGGTGTATTACTGCCTCTTGTATAAACTGCAACTCTATCTGCCAATTTTAACTGCTCTACTTGTTCAATCGTTTTAGGCATTCCGTAATAACCAGCATCATGGGCTTCTGGGATGGTAAAACGCCCATACCCATTATCTTCTACCATTTGTTCATAGCGTTTATAAATACCCAATAAAGAAATAAGCCTAGTCACTGCAATGACTCTAGTATCTATGTAGTAACCCGCTTTTCTTAGAAAAGCCGCGATCGAAGTAGTATGAGCGTAGAGCTTCCACATCGGCTGCCAATTGTGGCCGTGAGTATTTGTCATTTTCGGTAATGAATGAAAACCACCCAGTCGTACTCGATTTCATTTCATCAAACAGTTCCTCATCGCTAATCGTATGATTACCCACAAAATTAATTTTTTTAATGCGGGCAATCACCCCTTCAGAAATGTCAATTTTTATAGCAACACGGTTGCGG
>LUTY01000472.1 GCA_001640045.1 Candidatus Thiomargarita nelsonii
GGCAATCCCTTGTGGTTGCCCCATCGATGGTATATTTATTTTTGGAAGTTGCCTAACGGAACGGAGTGACGTTCAATTGACACATTTTCTCAGGAGTGCAAGGCGTACCTTGCACGAGATAGGCATATTGCTCTTGCTAGTCGGATGTGCCGGATCACAGGCTCAGCGGATTGATGATGAGGCGCGTCGATTTGGATTTGTGCGCCAAGTCATTGTTGGAAATGAATTTCACCATGTCGTGTATTTCAACAATGTCTCACGCCAATCAGAAACTCTGCATGTCTATCTTGAAGGTGATGGCTCACCGTGGCTCAGGGAGCGCTTTGTTTCACGCGATCCCACGCCCCGTCATCCGGTGATGCTGCGCTTGATGGCACTAGATACTCATCCCAGCCTTTATCTTGGTCGTCCTTGTTATCACGGGCTTGCTAATCAGCCAGGCTGTGAGCCAAAGTTTTGGACGTCTGGTAGATACTCACAGCCTGTAGTAGATAATATGGCGGCTGCCCTTGAGCGTGTTTTGGATAAACATCATAAGCTCGCTTTTTTTGGTTTTAGTGGCGGCGGTGCTCTAGCAATGCTGCTCGCCGAGCGTTTTCCGCAAACACGTAGTGTCGTTACCATTGCAGGTAACTTGGACCCCGATGCTTGGGTCAAATTTCACGGCTATAGTCCTTTGTGGACTTCTCTAAATCCTGCCCATCGCCCCCCCCTCAATCCACGTATTCAACAAATCCATTTAGCCGGCGAACGCGACAAGAATATACCGCCTGCGATAATACGCTCTGCCCTTTCCCATCAAGTCAATGCACAAATTGACATTATTTCCAATTTCGACCACCTGTGCTGCTGGCACAGACTATGGCCATCCGTTTTGGCATCCCTTATTCCGCAAGACAGTTAAGATAAGCTGTTTTAATTGGCTCTTGAAATTTACTAATTAGAGCATTAATGTATCATAAATAACAACATAATGTTGTTATTACGCAACATATCAATCAAATGACATGAACAAATAAGGGAAAACGAAAATGGTGAATTTTATGATGGAGACTAGGGTGCGTGATTTATCCCGATGGATAGTAGGCACAAGCCTGCTTGTGGGTTTTTCAAGTGCCTCCCAAGCAGTGCTACAAGATTATGCACAGAACGATGTTCAGTCGGATATAGCAGAAGCCATACCTATAGTATGTCGCGAACTAAGCCCGAATGGCTCTCTAGGCACCGAAAACGGCGGATTTAATAATCCTGATCTTAATCAGCGCGATCTGTTCTCAGCCTGTAATG
>LUTY01000473.1 GCA_001640045.1 Candidatus Thiomargarita nelsonii
TGGTGAAAAAGGACTAAACACGTATCCAAAAAAAACGAATATTTTGATTTTTGTGGAAACCAGTCATGTTCCATGAGTGGGGGAAAAAACACCAATATCCAAAAAACTTTTAAAACGCGCTGTGTTTGATTCGACATGACTTTCATCAGTTGCCCAATTTCAGGGTATTTCATTGAGTAAAAATGAAAATACTGTTTAAACTCATTGTCAAGTCGTAAGGTGATTTCCTCTTCAGTATGGCAAAGTGACAATTGTTCAGTCCACCGTACAACTAACATTTTCTCAATCAGTGTAATAGTTCTATCAACTTTTTTAATCGAGGCATCACTGTCGAGAAGCTCATGATATTCATCAATGATGTTGGGCATGTTTTGAAGGCTCCCGTGAAAGATTTCTGGCTCGTCTAAGAAGTTTATTAGCGTCTTTTGGTTTATTTTGTCGCATCAACAGCTTTGCTTTATCGCGCAACTCTCGTTCTCGTTTATCCTTTTGTTTATCAGAAAGTTGATGTTCTGGATCATCTCCACCCATTGTTGTTCGTGGCATTTGAGTCCTTTATTTTGAATCAGTTCATCACATTCGTTGTACTTGTTGTAGGACGCGGAGCGTCCAGGCAGGCATTCCCACGCAGAGCGTGGGAACGAGAAAGAGCTTGCCCTTGTGACTGACAGCCGAATAGTTCACACTTCAACTTTATCATAAACCTCGGACACTGCAAGAGAACATTGGATCGAAGGCAGTTCTATCGTATCTTGTAAATCATTTGTCTCTGACAACAGCCATTGATGGTTTGCCTGCCGTACATAGTGTTCAATATGGTATTTGTCTTGTGCAATCAAGATATACTCTTTCAGAGAATCAAGAGTGCGATACTGTTCAAACTTGGTGCCTCGATCATAATCGGCGGTGGAGGAGGACAGCACCTCAATAATGACGGTTGGATTGAGCAAAGTATCTTTTTGCTCATCATCAAAGTGGCGTTGCTCGCATACTGCGACAATATCGGGATAAGTATATAAGCCGGTTGGACTTACCTTGACGCGCATATCATTAGCATATACCTTGCACGGGCGCTTCTTGAATTGGGTGCCAATTTCAATCATAAGGTTTGCCACAATCTGGTTATGGGCTTCGCTGGCACCAGTCATGGCGAAGATTTCACCGTCAAAATATTCGCTTTTATATTCGGCTTGGCGTTCTAGGCTCAAATATTCTTCGGGCGTAATATAAGCAATTTGAGCTTGGGCGGACATGCTCTGTAGTTTGTCAGATCGCATTACCAAGG
>LUTY01000474.1 GCA_001640045.1 Candidatus Thiomargarita nelsonii
GATTGACATCCAATTTTATTCCTTACCATTCCGCCATTTATATGGACGATTATTCGACGACAAAAAAGAAGAAGTTTGGGTATAATAAGTATGCTTATAATGATACATACTCTTCTTACTTTGATGAAACCATTGCAAATCCAAGAGATCGTCACGCCGCGCCTCAATATGCTGTGGAACAAGCGTTAGAGTTTGTTTTAGATTATTATTAAAATTAGTGCAAGGTACACGGTAGGCGATAAATCGCCTACTACGAACGGCTTTTTAACTGATTCAGTACTTATATAGGAATTCAAAGTGATGATTATTACCCATCGACGTGAAAAACTCATTCAAGCAATTATATTTTTCTCTAAGGAAACCAAATGGTGTGGTAAAACCAAACTTTTTAAACTTTTATACTTGCTTGATTTTGAGCACTTTAAACAGACTGGACGAAGTGTAACTGGTATGGACTATTATGCTTGGGAAATGGGGCCTGTCCCGGTTGCCTTAGCTGAAGAATGGGAAAATTTTAAACCAGACCTTAAAAATCAGGTCAATATTAAGTATGAAGTGCTTGATTATGAAACATATATACGTCAAACGCTTGTAGCAAAAGTTGATTTTGATGATACTTTTTTCACGAGAAGGGAACGGCGTTTAATGAGTGAAATTGCTGATAGGTATCGTGATCATTATGCGAGTGATATGGTAGACGTCACTCATGCTGAAAATGGTGCATGGGAAAAAGCTTGGGATAACGGAAAAGGTTACAATCAACGTATTGATTACTTGTTGGCTGTAGGGGATGTTCAAGAAAAGCAGTATGTCATGAGGGCAGCAAAAGAATATACAGCACTTTTAGAACAAGTTGGGGTAAAATAATGCCTCAACACGGAGAGATTTACTATCATCCAGATTACATATTCCCAGATGGCGATCAAAGGAATAAATATGTTGTAATAGTGGGCGTAACAAGAAGCGGAGACTTCATATTAGCCCGGACAACGAGTCGAGTAAACCTTCGTGTGACTAATCCGAGATGTAGTCACGCATTTCCATATCCAGGTTTCTATGTTGGCACTGCTAATGGATTATTTACAATGGATACCTGGATAGTCCTTGATCGCTTGGATGATTACGATGAAATTGATTTCACAACTAAAATAAGAAATGGGCAAATCAATTTAGTTGGAATATTACCAGATGAACACGATCTGGCTATTAACCTTGATGAGATTGACAATGATGAGCACGTCAATCAATTATTTGAACAATGGGGACAAGGCAAAGGTGGTAAGCC
>LUTY01000475.1 GCA_001640045.1 Candidatus Thiomargarita nelsonii
ACGCGCCGCCTGGGCTTGTTGACGTGCCGCCTCTGCTTGACGCGCCGCCTGGGCTTGTTGACGCGCCTTCTCTTCAACAAGCCGTTGACGTTCTTGCTCGGCAAAATGTTTATCTATGCTTGGTTTGAACTGTTCCCAGGCGGCAAAACCAGCCACTATGGCAAAAAGCAGCATGAGAGGGACTAAAAAGGCCGATTTCTTTTTTTCTGGAAAAAGCTCGGCTAAAAATTCATCAACCGTTGCGATTCTATCATCTCGCTGAAAGGCTAAAGCACGCAAAAGTGCCTGATTTTGTTGACGGTTTAAATCTCTAATCGGTTTGGGAGACAGCTTTTCATATTTAGCCGTGATCGCTTTTTGTCTATTAAAAGGGTGTTTTCCTGACAATAACTCATAAGTCACACAAGCTAAGCCATAAATATCATCACGCGGATCCGGCTCTAAACCTAATAACATCTCACAACTGGCATAAGCATAAGTGAATGCTCTCAAGGCACCTGGATCATATCTGGTTTCAGCGCGTTCGGACTGTTCCAGGGGTCGCGCAATCCCAAAATCAATCACTTTGGCCGTCTTGGCCTCGGGATCATAAAACACATTAGCTGGTTTAAAATCCAAATGTGCGATACCTTCTTGATGGGCGTATGCCAGTGCATGACCCATATTTTTGATGATCGGCTCAGCTTCGCTGATGGACAGACCATTTGGGTGAATTTTAATGAATTCGTCTAATGGAACCCCCTTTAATAATTCCATCACCATGAAAAAGCTACTACCCACATGATCTAAGCCATGCGCTTTCACAATATTAGCATGGCTCAATCTTTTATAACGATTAAATTCACGCACCAATGCCTTTAGCGCGTCAGGATGTTGCTTGAAATCTTGACTTAAAAACTTGATAGCTACATGGCTATCGCGTGCATCACCCTGCTCCTCAATCAAATCGCTCGCTTTCCAGACAAGACCCATTGAGCCTGTACCAAGCTCTTCTTCTAAGCGATATTTCTCTCGTATGATGACCCCCGGTTCAAGCTTTATATCCTCCTCTCCCCATTGAGAAGGACGAGACCAAGAGGTTTGATGGAGGGATGACGAAACGCTTTGCTCAGATTTTAAATGTTCCATTTTTTTTGCCTATTCAGTAGTCGTTCTGTAGTGAAAGTGGCACAGGGCGTTATATAGTCAGTCAAATTCTGTGCCACAGTATCAAGTAAGTATTTATTTTAGTTTGATAAAGCCTCTTTGTTGCCCGAAGGTTTGTTGAAAGTAGAAGAATTTTCC
>LUTY01000476.1 GCA_001640045.1 Candidatus Thiomargarita nelsonii
TGAAAATCAATATCTTTCTTAGGATTTTTTTTTCTCGTTCCCACGCTCCGCGTCGAATTTTGCAATACCTTGCACATTTTTTCTTAAGGATTCTCATTAACCGCATGTTGCCCATACCTTCTCAAAAGCAACACACCCTTTTTAGCAACACAAGTCACACGTAAACCGCGAACAACGCGAAAATGTCCAATTTTTTTCCCAATAAAATTCTCATACTGAAGCCCTCCATCTTTTTTTAAAGCCCCAGAATCCCCCTGATGTTGCTCTAACAAACAAGACACCTTTGCCAAAGTTTCCTGCAACTTCACCTTATCCTCTGGACGACCAATTTTCTTATAATCCTGTCTAAAAGAATCTTCAAAAGACAAACTCGGAAAAGCCAAAAGTTCCCCTGACAACAACGATTTTTTACACTCACCCCAAACCAAATTACCCCAATTCGACAAAGTCATCAACCCATCAAGCTTCAACACCAACGACTCAGGAATTTTATCATTAATCAACATATCTAAACCCGCATCCATCAGAGCCAATGTCACCTTATGTGGCTCAATAGCCTGACAATCCAAACTAATCGGTAAACGAGGAATCCTAATCAACTCAGCACCCTTACCCTCAAAAATATACAAAATCTCATCAGCATAAAACATCCCAATCGTATTCAAATAACCCTGCAAACTCTTAAAACCACCGACCAAATTAAAATAAACCTTAAACCCACTCGCTTTATAACCCGCTATATTTTCACGCAACCAAACAATCAAATCATCAATACCACTAGAAAAATCCCCCGTACTCGCCGTTGACAAATCAGAAGGCGTATACACTTCAACAGACGACAACCCCTGCTCCTGCAAAAAATCACGAATGACACCCGCCGTCGTTTTACACTGAAAAGTCGCCGTCGAAATAAGAAAATGTACATCCTGCTGAGCCATAACCAATTGATTATCATACAAACCATACAAACCATTTAACTCAGCACTGATAGCCCGTATAACAGCCGTTTGGCTCTGGAGCAACTTTTGACTAGCACGTTTTCGCAAAACCTTAATAATCTTTTGCACACTGCTTGGCGTATCAGCCTCATTATGTAAATTAGCAGAATCCCGTAATTGAACATACCAATCCTTTTCATCAGGATTAGCACGATTAATTTGATTAGTCAGCAAACTCGTACCGACGGTCGAAATAACGACTCTACGCATCATAATATAACTCGATGATCAAATTTAATTCGACGCAGAGCGTCGATGCATGCATTCCCACGCAGAGCGTGGGAA
>LUTY01000477.1 GCA_001640045.1 Candidatus Thiomargarita nelsonii
ATTGATAGGCTCATCTGCGAGGGCGAGGCGACAGATAAATAATCCCAGTATGACCAAAAAAAACAATTGGGTTATTTTATTTATCATGTACGAGTGTCCTTATGGCAACGGCTTTTCCCATTCTTCTGACCATGAAGTAAAAGGAGACTCTGGCACCTGCTTTCCAGTAACACTGGTTTTCTCACACTCCGTTTTGGTTTCCAGCCCTTTGAAACATTTCAGGACCTCATCATCAGATGCGTCGGATTTTGCCAAGATCCTACACTTTTGCAACTGCGTTTTAGTATCCTTAGTGTTTATCTCCACTTGTGGCGTTGGTATATCAGGTAAATCATCGAAACACTTCTTGGCCTTTTTAAAAGTACCCTCAGCTATAAGCTGTTTACATTTTTGATGAGCTTGTTGCAAAGCCTTAATATCAATATTTTCTTCCGCATAAGCAGGAAGAGTTGCCAACAGTAAAAAACCAAATAATTTTATTTTCATCCGCTCCTCGTTTTTTTTTAACAGTGCTTAATTAATATGTTTTTAATATATACATTTTTTTGTGAACTTGTCAAGAATCCTTTTATTTAAGCAGCAATTCCCGCCCGCAAAATAAAGCGATTATAAACAATGTTTTAAAAAAACTATAAAAAATAGTTTTCGTAAAGAAAGCAAATCAGTTAATATTAAAGCAAGTCATATTGGCAAAAAAAAAGAGGCTAACATGAGGCACAAATTTTTCCGTCAAAAACTGTCGATGCCGGGGCTGTTGCAGGAATTGAAATCATTTTTCCAAACCATCAAAGAGCCGGTTATCCGTAAGGGTGCCATCTCTTTAGTGGACTGTTTACTGTCTGGACTAGCGATATTCAGCTTAAAATACCCATCCCTGCTGCAATTTGATAAAAGCCGGCTCGATCCGGTCAGTGCCCATAACCTCAAAACCCTTTACCGGATTGGGACGATCCCATCTGATACCTACTTGCGTGAACGCTTAGATGAGCTAGCGGCCTCAGAACTCCAAGGGGCCTTTACAGCCCTGATAAGACAAGCCCAACGCTCCAAAGTATTGGAGCGATTTAGCTACTCTGATAGTCACTACCTATTATCAATAGATGGCACTGGCTATTTCTCCTCGCATGAGATTCATTGCAAACATTGCTGTGAAAAACACCAGCGCAACGGTGACATCACCTACTACCACCAAATGCTGTGTGCTGCCTTGGTTCACCCGGAACACTCTCATGTGTTGCCTCTGGCTCCAGAACCCATTATCAAACCAGATGGGGTCAAGAAA
>LUTY01000478.1 GCA_001640045.1 Candidatus Thiomargarita nelsonii
ACCGGCGGCATCTTCAATACGAACAGCTTTGCCTAATTTTTCAGGGGCGACCGTTTGCATTGTTTGTTCCATTTCGGCTTCAATAGCCAGTTCAACTTCATCGGGCAATTTAGTCCCCTTGCTGGAGAAAAATTTTATGCCATTGTCCTGAAATGGATTGTGCGATGCACTGATAACAATACCGGCGACGGCATGAAAAGTCCGTGTTAAGTAAGCAATCGCCGGTGTTGGCATGGGACCAAGTAAACCAATGTCCATACCTGCCGCCGATAAACCGGCTTGCAGAGCGGATTCAAACATGTAGCCGGAAATACGGGTATCTTTACCTATCAGCACTTTATTTTTGTTAGTGCCATTTTTCAAAACTTGGCCTACAGCCCAGCCTAATTTTAGAACAAAGTCAGGGGTAATCGGTGGTGTTCCGACAGTGCCCCGTATGCCATCTGTGCCAAAATATTTACGTTTTTGTTTCATAATAAAATATTTATACCGATTCAAATTTCTCAGGAGTGCAAAGCAACGCTTTGCACTACTGTTGCAAAACCGCGTGAGTCATTTTCAGCGCATCAACGGTTGCCGCAACATCGTGGGTACGAATCACCCTAGCACCTTTGCTAACCGCTAAAACGGCTAAGGCTAAACCGCCATATAAACGCTCTGTCACGCTTTTGTTTAATATATGACCTATCAATGACTTACGAGATACACCCACCAAAACGGGATAATCCAGTTCAGTCAACACCTCTAGTCGCTGCATTAACAGCAAATTATGTGCCACCGTTTTACCAAAGCCAAAGCCCGGATCTATCATGAGACGATTTGAGGCAATGCCAGCCTCTAAACAGGCTTGTACCCGCTCTAGCAAAAACGTTTTGATGTCATTAACAACATTATCATAATGGGGATTATTTTGCATGGTGCGCGGTTCACCTTGCATGTGCATCAGGCAGATTTGCACAGTTTCTGAGGCAGCGACGGCAGCTAAGCTGCCTTCACCACGTAAAGCCATGACATCATTAATCATATCTGCGCCAACGGCAATGGCTTCACGCATGACTTCGGCTTTGCTGGTGTCAACTGATATTGAAATGGGAAATTCGGCGCGGATTTTTTCGACGACGGGGATGACTCGATCCAATTCTTCTTGCACTGAGACAGCTTGTGCGCCGGGGCGGGTGGATTCTCCACCGATGTCGATAATCTCTGCCCCTTCTTGAAGCATTTTGCGTGCTTGTTTCAAGGCAGAGTCCATATAAAAAAAATGACCCCCGTCCGAAAAGG
>LUTY01000479.1 GCA_001640045.1 Candidatus Thiomargarita nelsonii
TTGCGAATTAGAAAAATTGATCGATAATATTCGGTCATTTTTGCGTGAGGGGTAATGTCGATTACATGTAGATGAAGGCTGGTGGATTAGGCTCACCACCCTACATTTTTTATACCTTTTTTGTCGCATTTGTTTTTAACAGCACTGGTCAAAAACGTTTTTATATTACTACTTGAGGACTACCCAAAAGGAGAGTGTCATGTACAAAAAAAAATTTATTCTGTTCGTGATTTTGCTTATGATATCGTGCACAGTCCACGACAACAACGAACAACGCACAACCGTTCCCGAACGTGGTGCCATGGAAAGAGCCAATGACAAGCTCATTGATTTAGATGAAACCAATGATGAGGTTGCCATCGAGGACACTTATGCAAAGTCAGTTTCTCAATTTGGCATCACTTGGACATTTGATAAAGAGTATCAGGTTGGTCAATTTGCAAATGGCGATTACTGGGTGATTGGCCCGGTAAATATAATCAGCATCAATCCTCCTTCTATCGAAATTAACGGAACAACCACTGTTGACGGATTTACACCTGGAAGTGGTCCTGGGGCTAAAATTCGAATAATGAACGGATCAATGATCAATCCATCTCCTGAAAAAGGGGCTCTTCAAGGGTATGACAATGAGATGTACCAATGGCATCCTACTATTGGACGAAAATATGGTGGACATTACGATTCTTCATTAAATGTAGCGCTTAATGTCTCTAAAGCGAACCAGCTTACTGTTTCACCTGGTTCTTCCCTGGTTTCAACAATAAGCCTTGAAAAAGGTTATCGTCCGCAACTTAAGACGGCCGCAATACTGACTGTTTTGGCATCCCCAGCACCAAAAGGCAGTTTCAGGCCGCCATACTCAGGAAGTGATAAAACCGTTAAATTCAATCAAAACGGTTTGAAGTATAATTTGCTAAAAAAATTAGCGAAAGTTTCTTCAACTCCTGAAATTTCATCAGTTGAACGACATTTTGAAAGACCATGGGTTGATCATGTCCCGAACTGGGTGGCCAGGTTTTGCCACCCCGCTGAAAATATGCCTGATTATGGAAGGGAGATGTCACAACAAATTGGAGAAGCGGCATTAATGCTTCATCTTGATTTGACTAACGAACAAAAGGAAACTCTTTTAATAAGGTATGTTCAATTAGGGATCGACCTTTTTGGAATTATTAAGGATGGCGGAAAAGATAACTGGGTACCTAATGGAGGTATTACACATGGTAGAAAGTGGCCTATAATGTTTGCAGGGTTTATGCTTGATGATGCCGAGATGA
>LUTY01000489.1 GCA_001640045.1 Candidatus Thiomargarita nelsonii
GTATGAAGTGTGGATTGGGTAAGTGTAGGCGGTGTAGTGTAATATTGGCTCGACTTATGTTTGTTTGGATGGGTAGGTGTTTTGGGCTTAGGAGTTGGCTAGGTTGTCTAAGGAGTATTGGATTTTAGCATTGAACAGCCCTGTCCCCTTATATGAAAATACGCTTACTCAAAAACACCACGAGTTTACGTTTTTGCCCGATGCTATGTCCGTTGCGCCAAGACGGGGGGATAAGTACTGAAGCCTAAATTTTCTGGTATTTTCAAAGATTTTTTGTCTGAATCAGAATTTTACTTCGTTACTTCGTTTCAAAAGTTGAGAATTTTCAGAATAGCTCAAGTGTTTTAATTTGGTTAATTCTAAAATTCTGAAACGAAGTAAAATTCTGATTCAGACAAAATACCTTAAAATTTATGCTTCATTACTTAGCATTAGGTTGTGGGGCTTGAACTCGTAGGTTGGACAGACTCACTCCATCTATTTAAGTTTAGTATAACAGATTGTATGTTTATCCTTGCTTGGGATACAATCCTTGTCGTTAAAATTGCGAAATGATTTTAACTATGCGAAGATTTTCTTCTTACGGTCCAATTGATCGTGAACTACATTATTATGTTCCTCGTCAAGAATTGATAGATAAAGCGACTCAACAACTAAAGGGCTATAATCCCAACAAAGGGGGACATTACATCACCGTCTGGGCACCTCGTCAAACTGGCAAAACTTGGATCATGCAAGAAGTCGTATTCAGCCTTCGGCAGGAAAACCAGTTTGATGTAGTTATTCTGCCTTTACAACATTTATCTAATGTGACTGATGTCAATCGTGTGGCTCAAGTACTGGGCAGGGAATTGATGGAAAAGTTGAGTTTAGATAAACTTTCCATAAACACATTAGAAGATTTTGGACTATTGTTCAAACGGCAAACTCTAAGTAAACCCTTGATTTTGATTTTAGATGAATTTGATGGACTTTCAGAACCCGTTCTCGCTGGGCTAGTCGGTTTTTTTCGCAATATTTACAACAGTCGTCAGAATCAAGCGGACAAATCCACTGCGGAGAAAGATTATTTGTTACATGGTATGGCTTTAATAGGGGTACGTACCGTCTTAGACGTGGAAAATGCCAAGGGTTCGCCCTTTAATGTTCAGCGAAGTATGCATATTCCTAACTTGACTCATGATGAAGTAGTTTATCTCTTTAATTGCTATCAACAAGAAAGTGGGCAGTTGATTGAGCCAGAAGTGGTGGAAGGTATTTGGTATGAATTGAACGTCGCAAGCTCCGTTACTTCGTTTCAAGGGCAACCCGGCTTAACGAGTTGGTTTGGAGAGTTGTTGACGGAAACCTATAATAAAGCTACTGATCAACCGATTACGCTAGCACATTTTAAAGGGGTTTATGCTGCCGCGCTTGATTTGTTACCCAATAACAATATTTTGAACCTCATCAGCAAGGCAAAACAGGAACCTTATAAACCGTTTTTTTTGGAACTGTTCCAAACCAAAACCAAGGTCAAATTTACCTACCGCGATCCCATAATCAATTTTCTCTATATGAATGGAGTAGTGGAAGTTGAACAAGTTAGCTTGAGCGAAAATTATGTAAAATTTCCTTGCCCATACATACAAAAGCAATTGTTCAGCTATTTTGCCAGAGAACTGTATCATGAAATGGATGGCTTGTATGATCCGTTTGAGGATTTCTCGGACTGTCTTACTGAAGACAGTCTCAACATTCTTCAATTGTTGCATCGATATGAACAGTATTTGCAAGCCAATCGGGAACAGGTGTTGAAAAACGCACCTCGCAGGGGAGATTGACGGGTGTATGAAGCCGTGTTTCAGTTTCATCTCTATCTCTATCTGACCAGTTTTCTCCGTAGTTATGACGCACAAGTGAACGTCGCAAGCTCCGTTACTTCGTTTCAGCCAGAATTTCCGACGGGCAATGGTCAAATTGATTTGTTGATACGTCATGCAGGGCAATTGTTTGGATTAGAGTTAAAGAGTTTTGCAAATCAACGAGCATATAATAAAGCACTCATTCAAGCAGCAACAATAGGCAGGCAACAGTTGGGGGTGACTTCAATCTGGTTAGTGTTATTTATTGAATCCGTTGATGAAACCAATCGCCAACGGTTTGAGGTTGATTATACGGATATTAAAAATATTTGAAAAAATTTTGGTTTAGTCTATTGTTATCAACAAGGATTGACAATTTGGTTTTACCTGACAAAAATGGCTATTTTCATATGACACTGCCTAACAGTCGTGAACTTGTCAAAGTGACTGGCGGTGAAGATATTGATCTTATTAGGCTCATTTTTTTGATTTTTTTTTATGGATATTCCATAGGAGACCAACAAGTGAAATATATACAGCTTTGTATTTCGATTTCAGTACTTTTATTAAGTAGTGCCTTTTCGACGACTAAGGCAATAGAGCTGTCGTTAAATCAGTCCCCGTTTTCGAGTGGCGATACCTTGGTTCTGACACTCAATGAAAACTGGTCTGGTGAGGCGGATGTTTATGTTGCTGTTACTTTGCCGGAGGATGACAGGTTCTTCTTTTTAACGCCATCAGGTTTTGTGCTTGACTTGACACCGTATGCACAAACAGTGCAGGCCAGAGGCTTAAAAGAGATTTTTCGGTTAGTTTTACCAGAGCTTCCCGGTGGAGAATATACCTTTTATGCAATGCTGATACTGCCTAACACGCTTCAGTTCATCAGTGAGATTGTTAAAGTGTCCTTGGTTTTCCAAGCCCAATCTCAAGTCACGCCCGGTGAAGTTTTCCGTGATCGCCTACAGGACGGCAGTTTGGGGCCTTCCATGGTCTGGATTCCGGCTGGTACGTTTCGCATGGGGGATATCCAAGGAGGCGGTTGGGATGATGAGCGGCCCGTACATGAAGTGTCTGTCAGCCGCTTTGCTATGGGTCGCTATGAGGTGACTTTTGCAGAGTATGATAAGTTTGCTGAAGCGACTGGTAGAGAAAAACCCAATGAGAGAGGCTGGGGGCGTGGTAATCGTCCGGTGATCTATATTTCTTGGCACGATGCCGTCGCTTATGCTGAATGGTTGAGTGGGCAGACTGGGCATAGTTATCGGTTGCCAACTGAAGCAGAATGGGAATACGCCGCACGCGCTGGAACGGAAACTAAGTATTGGTGGGGCAAGACCGCTTCTCACGAATATGCTAATTATGGTCAAGATGGATGTTGTGCTGGCAAGGCAGAAGGTAGGGATCAGTGGGTGTACACCGCCCCAGTGGGTTCTCTTGAAGCCAACCCGTTTGGTATATATGATACTGCGGGGAACGTATGGGAGTGGGTCCATGATGTATATAGCTATGACTCTTATAGTAACAGCCCCTCTCATGATCCGAGTGGCCCCTCTACAGGCTCGAACCGTGTGTTTCGCGGCGGCGGCTGGAGCGCCCCGGACTGCCGGGCGGCGTATCGCAACAACGGCTCGCCGGGCTACCGCTACATCGCCCTCGGTTTTCGTCTGCTGAGGCAGCCTTAGTAACGCTAGGCAGTTTTACTCTTTTACACTTGTCGGTTTTTGTTTTGACTTTGATTTTTGACGCTTTTACGCTTTTAGGTTTTTGTTTTTTCTAAAAGAACTGATGAACTAGCCCGATTAAGCTCAGTGCCCTGGTTGCTATGCCAGCGAGCACCGTGCTTAATCGGGCGGGACTCTTCGAGGATTTGGCTTTTCAGGTAAATACACAATGCCTTACTGATAAGAAAGAGCTAGTACAACGGA
>LUTY01000481.1 GCA_001640045.1 Candidatus Thiomargarita nelsonii
TTGAAGGCGGGAGTGACATCCACCCCGATTGCAAATTCTATCACCCCAAAACGTTCATTTTCACCTTCAGCACAATATTGAAGCAATTCAGGTTGATAACCGGCAGTATCAGAACGTAAAAAGACTTTTTCCACACCTTCAGGTAAGGAATTCAAGCCTTGTTGAAAAACGCGAAGTTGCTCGTACCCAGCAGGCACATTTCCATCTCGAAATTCGGAATGCAGAATAATATTCTGCTCAAACCAATAAGTATTTAAGGGCTGATAAGCTTTATAACTTTTATAACTAAACAATGCTTGTCGTTTTTGAGTTTCTATTAATGTGGCATCCATATCTAAGGTGGCCGTTTTTTCAGGATTCTTTTTTTGAACAAACGCGAGCATATCCGTATTCACCTGTTGTAAGTTTTGTAAATGCTGATTCTGGGCTGGTATAAAAGCTTTTCCAGGTTGACGGTTTGATTCCTCTTCAAGGTTATGAAAAGCTGATAAATATCGAAAGACGGGTGAAGGTGAAGGTACCGCACGGCGACGTTCTTGACGCCACCGTTTTTCTAAAGCACGTCGTTCAGAACGTGGCAAACCGTGTGTTTCTACTCGTCTCATGACTTTGGCAAAACCTTCATCTCCTTCCAAAATCTTTAAGTCGTCAACGCTTTCTCCTCCAGCTAGGTTCAAGAGTACCAAAGACATGACGATTTGTTCATCTGTCCAACCTTGTTGTTTGTTGGAATTGACGGTCAAATGTTGTCTTATCGAGTCGGTTAGTCCGCAAACGGCGGCTAAATCTAAATACGCTGGTAGGCCAGCTAAAGCGGTTTGCCCAGAATTCACGGGATCAACTTCGTATTCAAAAGGTAAGAGGTTTTTTGCCATGATGAGCTCCAATTTATATGTTAATTTTTTTTATTTTAACTCTTTTATATTTAAAAAAATAGCCCCTGTTAGCCTTTTTTTTCACCAATTTGATGAGCAAACCTTTCCCAACTTTTATAGAGTAACCGTATGATATTTTTTATGAAAAAATGGTTTTAAAATTTTTTTGATGGTGGATTAGGGCACCACGATGGCATGAAGGCTTGCAAAAAAAATAAAATTCAATCGTTTAAAACAAAAAAAAGGTGAGTTTTGCTATAGCAAAACCCACCTTTCCTACGCTCAATTATCTACAGATGGGAGCCCATCTATGTTCCCTGTCACCATGCCCTCGCCTGAGATTGAATGCAATTTAACCCAACTACTATTATTCATCCAGACCCAAATTCCGTCTGGTGAGCCAAA
>LUTY01000482.1 GCA_001640045.1 Candidatus Thiomargarita nelsonii
CGCTAAATTACTCGCCGATAATGGGATACCAGTCACAGAAGTCTCTGATTACACAGGCTTTCCAGAAATGATGGCGGGGCGACTCAAAACCCTGCATCCGAAAATTCATGGCGGCTTGCTAGGGCGGCGCGGAATTGATGAGGCTGTGATGACCGAACATGATATTTATCCTATTGATTTACTTATCGTTAACTTATATCCCTTTGAACAAACCATTGCCAAACCCGATTGTGACTTAGCCACCGCCATTGAAAATATCGACATCGGTGGACCAGCCATGTTGCGTTCCGCCGCTAAAAATCATGCCGCTGTCACCGTAGTCGTTGATGCGACAGATTATGACACCGTATTACAAGAAATCGCCGCCGGCGGGGTGACAGAAGCGACACGCTTTACCTTAGCACAAAAAGTCTTTGCACACACCGCCCGTTATGATGGCGCCATTGCCAATTACTTAAGCCAAGGAGAAACGCTCACTTTACAATACCAAAAAGTGCAAACCATGCGCTATGGCGAAAATCCCCATCAAAAAGCCGCTTTTTATGTAGAACCTGCCCCCCAAGAGAATTCTGTAGCAACCGCGACACAAATACAAGGCAAAGCCTTATCCTACAACAATGTTGCCGACACAGATGCCGCCTTAGAATGTGTCAAATCCTTTGAAGAGCCAACTTGCGTGATTGTAAAACATGCCAACCCATGCGGCGTAGCGATTGGAGAAAATATTCTAACCGCCTACGAGCGAGCTTTTAAAACCGATCCCACCTCCGCCTTTGGCGGCATTATCGCCTTTAACCGCAGCCTGGATGCACAAACAGCAAAAGCGATTATTGATCGTCAATTTGTTGAAGTCATCATTGCGCCCAGCATCAATGAAGATGCTAAACCCATTTTAGCAACTAAAAAAAATGTGCGCGTACTCAGTTGCGGCGTATGGAACTCACAGCCAAAAGAGGGCATTTCGGACTTTAAACGAATCAATGGCGGCTTATTAGTACAAGATCGCGACATAGGGGCGGTAACGGACTTAAAAATAGTCACGCAAAAACAACCGACAGAGACAGAATTACAAGATTTATTATTTGCTTGGAAAATTGCCAAATTTGTCAAATCCAATGCCATCGTTTACTGCAAAGATGGCATGACGATTGGCGTGGGGGCGGGACAAATGAGCCGCGTTTACAGTGCCAAAATTGCCGCCATTAAGGCAGCCGATGAAAATTTAGCAGTGAAAGGCGCTGTCATGGCATCCGATGCCTTTTTCCCGTTTAGAGATGGGA
>LUTY01000483.1 GCA_001640045.1 Candidatus Thiomargarita nelsonii
GCCAGGTTTTGGATACCTGGCAGGTCTGATTTGGGGGCTTAACTTAATGGCATTGATGTAAAGAGTACAGGTGGAAATATCTACCACATGAACGTCTTCTATCGTTACCTTTTAACCGGATTTCATTTAATATTCGGAGAAGGAGTAACTATGGTTATTGTAGGACAACAAATAATCATGTTTTTTCTTATCTATTTCTTGTATTCGATAGGTAAAAATTTGTACGGTAACATTGTGGGGAGCATCGCAGCACTACAAGCTATAGTTTTTGGACGAATGATAAAATTTCCTAACTATCTCCTAGACACCACTTTTAATATTGCTTTTAGCATGGCGGCATTATATTTTCTTATTCAGTACAGCAGACGCCAGAGGTTTTTAGACTGTGTATTGGCTAGCCTCTTTTTAGGCATAGCCTGTGGAATCAGAGGAAATTTTGTACCTTTTATTTTAGGTACACCTGAAGCCTCATGGACTCATCAAAATTTGATGGGAAACGCAACACGTATAGATAAACAAATCAATTTCTCAGATAAAGGTTTTAGTCCATTTTATCAAACTTTTCCACTTTATTTTGCTAATGATGTATATCGCTTTAACTGGGCGGCAGATGATAGTCAGAGAGAAAAACGCAGACATTTTCCGTTTAGTGCAGAATGGAATGGATTTATCGAAGTTCTTAAAGAAGATCCCAAAAAAGGTGTGCTATTAGCTAAAGGTGGTCATGCTGAAATAGAAATTAATGGATTTAAAGCCTCTGTTTTAAATTCAGAACCCTTATATTTTCAACTTAAGCCAGGCATTCATAAAATACAAATTCGTTATGCACGTCAAGGAAATGGTGTTCGTCGGTTGACTTTAGGCTGGGAAAATGAGTTGGGAAAAGTTGAAGCGATACCGTCTTCAAGGCTGTCACCGACAAAAGGCAGTTTGTGGCATAACCGTTTGCTTCAAAATATCAATTTTATTTTATACTTTTTCTATATTGCTACACTCATTCTTGTTATTCGTGGAAATCTTGTTTTATTTCCTATAAAAAGACAAATTGATCTAGAAAAACGGATTATAGCCTTATTTTTTATACTATTCATAATAATCATTTTTTCATATGCCGTTTCAAAAGGTAATCAGCCGGATGCTCAAATTCTGTCAGGAGGTAATGATTGGTTACTCTATGAAACACAAGCCAGAAATATTCTAATGGGAGATATACTGGATGTAAAGAGTCAATGCCATTAAGTTAAGACAAACCTGACAGGTGTCAAAAACCTGTCAGGTT
>LUTY01000484.1 GCA_001640045.1 Candidatus Thiomargarita nelsonii
AATACCATAGATTGTACCGTCTTCTGGTTAAATATTTCCTGATGAAGATTAGCCGTATCAAACATAATATTGATAACATCCTTCACCTGAGCCTGATTATCACGGTTAAATTGAGCCAGTTTTTTAAAACGATGCCAGCGGTAGCTATCGATACTATCAATGCAATTAGCCGGAGAACTTTTTAAAGTAAAGCAATTGACTACCGCAATTTGATTAACTTTTCCCCACGACATTTCTATTCTCAAAGGACTTGTGTCGCTTCTGAGATAAGCTTGTTGCCCTTGAGGTTGTTCCAAAACTTGAACATCGAAAGTGTCAGCCATCAGGATATTATGACTAAAACCGTATTGTTGCTGAGAGAGCTCTCTCGCTGCCGCCGAAATTCGGTTTTTGGTCTCTAAAACTTTTCTCAAGTCAAAAACAATCGCATCATCACCGATAGGGGGTTCCGGATAACGCATTCCTATTGGTGAATCTAAATGGGCGACAAACAGTCCCTCATTATTGAATCCAGAAACCATGCCAATATACCCAGCAAAACCGATGTTTACCACCGTTCGGTTTTCATACTGGTAAACCGTTATAGCTTGTAGGCTTCTAAGTCCTTCATTCGTATACCAATCCATATTTCTGCCGACAATCGGTGAATTTAAGGCAGAAAAATGGCCCCAAACACCAAATCCGGAACAATTGGTATACCGTCCAACATCTGGAATCAGTTGTATCAGCCAAAACTCATTTTCCGAGAGAAAACCATCACCGAGTTGATCCCGACTTGAAATAGTCCAAGTCGAGGCGATGGCATTAACTTCATCCCGGTAAGCGGGATCAATATTGGGTTTGATAACGTTGACCCTTTCTTGTACCCATTCATTAAATTGTTTTTGATCAACAAAAGAGGCCAAATAGGTGTCATATTTTTTTTCAATCTCAGGAAATTGTTTTTTGAAGGCTTTTCCCAGTGTCGTTCCAATACCCATGCCCGTTTGCTTTTTGGCATCAACATGAAAAACAGGTAGCGTGGCACTCGCCTCAAACGAGATGATTAGAAATAAAATCAGTGAAGAGAGCCTTATCTGAGTCATTGTCTTCATTTTAGATTTTGCCCTCATCATAATGTACTAACTGACCATATTCCATCTTCAATACCCGATCGGCAACATAGAAATATTTATCATCATGCGTCACCGCAATAATGGTTTTGCCTTGTTGTTTTAAATCGGGTAGTATCACTTCATAAAAATACTTTCTAAATTGAGGGTCTTGATCCGCCGCTAA
>LUTY01000485.1 GCA_001640045.1 Candidatus Thiomargarita nelsonii
AAAAACAGCTGCACTTTGCTGATCTGAAAAGAAAGTATAAAGCGACCCAATATGAGGAATCCTCCACCTCTAGTCACTTGTACAAAGTGCTGAAACAAATTGACTCTGGAAAGGCGCTAAGTGAGTCAAATAGACACTTTTTAAAGAAGCGCAAACTGACTGAGACTATTGCGCTCACCGTTAAGAAATATGCTAATAACTTGGAATTGAAAGTGAAGTCTGGAAATCGGTTAAGTCAGGCTGATATTGACTGGTTGAAACGGAATGAACTTCAAAATAGGATTCCATCACTTGTTGATATGTACGTCAAACCGTTGTACAAGGAACAACCAGGAAATCCGTTAAATCAAGCTGATATTGATTGGCTGAAACAGATAGGAAGTGAAAACCTCGTTACGCTGTTCCAAGGATTGGAGCATTATGCTGTTCTGACTAAGAAGTATGATCTTTCGGACTCTCAGCATAAACCACCTTCTTATCACAGCAGCTTATACGCTATTCTCAAAAAACTGGATAAAGGAGAGCGACTGGAACCAAAAGATTTCGCTTGGCTAACAGGTGAGCAGTTGATCTACCCTGAGACTAATATTTTCACCACCTACCACAAAATCGAAGCTACTTTCTACGAAGAAGAATACAAACGTACCAAAAATAAATGGAATTTAGCCAATGCGAGCAGTCATTGGCGTAAGGCTGAGCAACCTAAACGAGCATTAAAGCAGACTGCTCTGAACTTTGAAAAATTAAAGGATGGTAAACTAAAATCCGCTTTGCAAACCACTAGAGGCGGTACTTTCCGAGATATTGGTAAACTGGGTGACGCTGAACGATGTGCGCGACAAGCGATTGAGTATAACCCTCGTAGTCATCACCCTTACACGCTGATGGGAGCTATTTGTTATGAACGGGGTGAATACTATGAGGGAGATGAATGGTTTGCTAAGGCGATTAAACGCGGTGCTTCACCCAGAGATCAAGATGCAGAAATTAAGCGAGTTCTCAAGAATGCTGATAAGGATAAGAAGAAACGTCGGGAAATCGTGGAGTATCTGTTGAAAAAAGACCCAGTGCGGTACAAATGGGTAAAGAAATACCTTGTTGATAAAGGGAAGTAAGTACCGAATCATGACATCAGACATCTTGCTGGAGCAGGTTTGCCGATAAACAGTGCCGATAAACCGGCACAACCTGCTCCGTAACAAATGATGGGTGATTTGGAGTCCAAAGCTTTAGCTTTGGCAGGGGCGCATTCCCATTTTCCGGGTGAAAATATTTAGT
>LUTY01000486.1 GCA_001640045.1 Candidatus Thiomargarita nelsonii
AGGTTTCCAATGCTCATCAACTTGCTTAACTAGAAAATCATGGTCAATATTATCAAAGAACCCTTTAATATCCGCGTCTAAAATCCACTTTGATTTCTTAACCAATAATGCTGTAATTTTGTCTATAGCGTCCTTACAACCCATCGCTGGTCTAAATCCATAACTGCAAGATTCAAACTTGGCTTCATACACGGGCTCCAACGCAATCTTAGACAACGCTTGCATTGCCCTATCTTTTATGGTAGGAATCCCCAACGGTCTTTGCTTGCCATTTGCCTTTGGTATATACACCCTTCTCGCTGGCTTTGGTATGTATGTATCCCATTCATTCAGCACGGTGTTTCTCGTGCTGTTGACCAATTCTAGTTTTTGCTTTGGCGTTCTTGCTACTTTCCGGTCAACGCCCGCCGTCCGTTTACCGGCATTGTCGGTCGTGACCTTTCTGACAGCCAATAATGCGGCGCTATGTGATATTTGTAGTAGATAACTCAAACTTAATGCTGTCTTGTATCTACCTGATTTCACTGCCTTGTAAATGCGCTTTTGCAGATTGAAGACCACCCGACTGACTCTATTCCAGTTGATGTCCTCCCATTTTGCAATCACGCGGCTTCGATGGCCACCCTCCTGCAAGACGATGACACCATCTAAAACTTTGTATTTCGGTATAGCTTTCATAATTTTTACAGAGTTGCCCCCATATCTTTGTTATGAACGATACGTCGTTCAAATCTGTTCAATTGCACTTATAACTTATAGTTGTTCCGTGAGCCATTCAGCGTATCCGGGTTCCCACTTGGACGATTTCACCTGGCATTTGCTTTCGACTCAATCCTACCCGACGGCGCTGCTAGACATCAAATGATGCCCCTCTTGCGAGTCCTGCAAGGAGCAAATGTATCCTACCGTCGTTTTTCCCCGTTCCTACAATGTGTCTTACTCATGGAATTACGGTATTAACCTCTAATCGGATGTGTATCGTACAGCCGGACTCAAGCAAAGGTCAACCTGAGCCCCTAATAACCTTTTATCCCGTGAAGAGATTATTAATTACCGACCTTGCGGATAACACCATTTCCACTACGCTTGCCCTTTTGGGGCTTTACACCCTTGCACTGCACGCTTACTTCCTATAAGACGGCGGGTGTTGCTTTCAGACTGCTGCATCGTCTGGTGAGGTAGGCTTTTGGCACCTCACACCACACTGTAAGTTTTCACTATAAGGCTTTGTCTCTTCACGATTTTTGTCGCTACTGATTAGGCCAAACGGGTCGCAC
>LUTY01000487.1 GCA_001640045.1 Candidatus Thiomargarita nelsonii
TTTGTTGATAATGGCTTGTTACGTTTACATGAAGCCGAACAAGTCATGGCTACTTTTGCTCAACACCTGGGCGTACAAGTGATACGTGTTGAAGCTGAACTTTTGCGCCGCCCGGTACCATAATATTGCTCCATAATTTTATTATCTTTAACTCTTTATAGTCAATGGGATTGGTTGTTGAGCCATATGCTTATGTTCGGTACCAGCATAAACTTTTAGTTTGCTAAACATACTACGCCCTAGTGGTCCTTTGGGCAACATACCTTTGACAGCAGATTTAATAATCCGCTCAGGTGCCTTTTCCATCATTTTATCAAAAGGTATCGACGTAAGGCCACCCGGATAACCACTATAGTGATGATACATTTTACTCGTTGTTTTACGACCGGTAACACGCACTTTTTCAGCATTAACCACTACAATATGATCGCCAGTATCAACATGCGGCGTATATTCTGGTTTATGTTTGCCCCGCAAGCGTTTGGCGATTTCAGTGGCAAGCCGCCCTAAAACCATATTTTGAGCATCAATGATAAACCATTGACGTTGAATGGTTTCAGGATTGGCGCTAAAGGTTTTCATTTGGTACTCCAAAAAAAAATTCGGTCTAAAAAGGCTGGCAAGGATACGACTTAGTTGCTAATCTGTCAAGTACAATTTAGATAGGCTCGGTTGCCAAAACCCCGCAAGTATTAACTGATAACTGATAGACATTTTCTTAATTGAATTGAATTAATAATAAAATTTATAGTAATATAATCAGTGCAAGTTTATCCTTTTAAAGTGGAGAAGAAAATGGTTAACCTAGAGTCCCAACAGACAAATATAAAGCCCAGCGTGGCACTCACTAAAAAAGAGTTGATAGCAATCATTTTCTGTTTAGGTATCGTTTTTCCAGCCTTGCTGGGTGGCACTTTCAGTCTTATTAATTATTATTCGGCTATAATGGCCAAAATTCAAACAGCAAGCACAGTACAATCAACGACATTGCCCTCTCAGAAAAAGGCAAGCGAAAATGTGTCAGCAGCTACGCTATGGCGATTGCGTAGTTGCGCGGCCAAAATTCGTCGAAATCGTGATGATCCACAAGTTGCCTTGAACGATAAATAGTGGGTGCAGCTTGGCTTGTTTGGGTAGTCTGGAAACTTCTGCTCACTAGAAACGACAACAAAATTTATGCAAAATATTCACGCTCATCGTATTCTCATCCTTGATTTTGGATCGCAATACACGCAACTCATCGCTCGGCGCGTGCGAGAGTGCGGTGTTTTTTGTG
>LUTY01000488.1 GCA_001640045.1 Candidatus Thiomargarita nelsonii
GATCAACCTCTCAAGCGGCGCATGGTCTGATTTTGCTTGCGATGATTCTGGCAAGGATGTGACAAGCCTTTATTGCTATTTGAACGGCGGCGAATACCGCAACAGCATGATCGCCTTGGGGCAAGAACTAGGGATTGGTATAAATGAATCCACCACATCAAAGCCCACAAAGAAATCAACTATTTACCCCGAGGCACCCTCAATATGGTACTTCAAAGAAATAAAAACGCGCTTAAAACCTAGTTTGACATGGGATTATCTCGACAAAGACAAGAATGAAGTCGCGCGGGTATTACGTTTTGATCACAAAGACTTTAAAAAAGGCAAAGAATATCGGCAAATTCGCAAAGTGTCAGGTGGATGGGAAAAAAAGGCACCGGAATATCCTCGATCTTTATATAACTTGCCTGCCATTCTCGAAAACCTTGACAAGCCTTTGATATTTTGCGAGGGCGAAAAAGCGGCGAACGCTGGTATCAAATTATTCCCGACATCTATTTGTACAACAACAATCGGGGGTAGTCAGGCACCTCAAAAATCTGATTTTTCTCCAATAAAAGATCGGCAAGTATATATATGGCCTGACAACGATGCGCCCGGCAAGGCTTATGCTCAAAAAGTTATGAAACTAGCCATCAAAGCCGGCGCTAAAGCCATCTCCATTTTACAAATTCCAAACGATTGGCAAGAAAAATGGGATGCCGCCGATATTTTAGAGCAGGGGATCACACCACCAAAATTCTCTGATTGGACAAAAGTTGATCCGGTTGATCCCTCGGTTGTACCGTTTGATCCCTCGGTTGATCCATTTGATCCCTCGGATCAGCAAAAAAACGCGGTTGATCCATTCACAAAACCGGAGCATCCTGAATTAAATCATACAGATAACGTCGGTTGTACCGTTGATCCGGTTGATCCGGTTGATCCATCGGTTGTACCGTTTGATCCCTCGGTTGTACCGTTTGATCCCTCGGTTGTACCGCGAAATGACACGGTTGTACCGTTCACAAAACAGGATCATTCTGAATTAAATCATAAAGATAACGACGGTCGTACCGTTTTTCACGCAAATCCTATACCCCTTATAGAAAAAAATGAGGGGCTGATCGAAGTGACAAACGATATGCTCCCACAAAATGTAGGGAATTGGATAACAGATATTGCAAATCGGATGCAAATTTATCCGACATTCCCAAGCGTAGCCCTAATTTCAATAGCAAGCGCGATAATCGCAAGGCGTATTGCAATACACCCCAAACAATTTGATATCGAATG
>LUTY01000500.1 GCA_001640045.1 Candidatus Thiomargarita nelsonii
AGTATCGGACAGGTGGCTCAAACTATACAAACGGCCAATAGTGAGACTCAGGCAGGCATTATGGAATTCGGTAATACGCATTTTACTGTGTACACCGGTAAATTTTTAAGTAATGCCGAAGATGTCAAAAAATTGGTCGTCGGCACCTTTGAAGGTGCGCCTGTCTATGTACGTGATGTAGCGAATGTCACAAAAGGGCCAGAGAAAGAAGCCTATCAAATGGTCAATTATTATTCTGGCCATGCTTATGCACAACATGACTCCTTTTGGCTAGATCAAGATGTCACAGTCCCGGAAGTCAACGGTGCCCCCGCCGTGACCATTGGTATATCAAAGCAGATTGGCAGCAATGGGGTCGATGTGGCTAAGGCGATTTTGACACACGTCGATACTCTCCGAAAAAACAGCGTCATTCCAGCCAATGTGCATGTAGAAGTGACCCGCAATTACGGGCAAACCGCTAATGATAAAGTTAATGGTTTAATTAAAAAATTATTTATAGCCACAGGGGCGGTGACCCTATTGGTCTTATTCTCATTAGGGTGGCGTCCCTCTCTTGTCGTGACTTTGGTGATTCCGGTGGTGATTTTACTCACCGTGTTTTCGGCATGGGTATTAGGTTATACCATTGATCGCGTGAGTTTATTTGCCTTGATTTTTTCCATCGGTATTCTAGTCGATGATGCTATTGTGGTCATAGAAAATATTTACCGCCGCTGGTTGCTTCAAGGTGAAACTGACACAATGACGGCGGTTGATGCCGTGCGCGAAGTCGGCAACCCCACGATTTTAGCGACATTCACGGTGGTCGCTGCCTTGTTACCCATGGGATTTGTGTCGGGCATGATGGGGCCTTACATGGAGCCTATCCCAGCTTTAGGCTCGGTGGCGATGATATTTTCACTGTTTGCCGCCTTTGTTTTCACGCCCTGGTTGGCCATGCGCTTTAAACCTTCATTAGCCGCCTTGCAAAAAGCCGAACTCAAAGAACATAAAACCAATGAAAGAGTAGAATGGCTGTTTCGCAAAATTTTACCGCCCTTATTTACCAGTCGTATCCTTGGGTGGGTATTTTTGCTGCTGCTGATTTTTGCATTTTTTGGGGCTTGTTCCATGTTTTACTTTAGAACGGTGGAAGTCAAAATGTTGCCACTGGATAAAAAGCCGGAATTCAATGTTTTTATTGATATGCCCGAAGGCACCGCTTTACCCGTGACGGCTAATTTGACTTATCAACTGGTCGAAAAATTGCGCGATCCTGAAAATTTTCCTGAAGTCATTGCCTTGCAATCTTACATTGGCACTTCACAAGCTTTTGATTTCAACGGAATGGTGCGTCATTACTATTTGCGTAATAGACCATGGCATGCGGATATTCATGTACAACTTGAAAATAAAAAATGTGGCATGAATTTCTTGGATAAAGATACGCTTAAATGTTACCTTGAAGAACATCGTAGCAGCCATGAAATTGCCATTGCTGTCCGCAAAGAACTAAAGAATCTGCTTAAAGATCTCAATAGCCCCGCCAAAATCACAGTAGTAGAAATGCCCCCTGGTCCACCAGTATTACAATCTATTGTTGCAGAAGTTTATGGTCCAGATGATGAGACTCGCCTAGAAGTTGCAAAAAAAAATGACAGCCATATTTGAACAGGCGGAAATTTTAGACGATGTCGATAATTACATACCCGAGCCGCATAAAATTTGGCACTTTGAAGTGGATACCGAAAAAGCGGTACGGCGTGGTATATCCATTGATACCATCAATCAAAATTTAATGATGGCATTGGGTGGCTTTAAACTGGGTGACATCAAACAAGGTAGAGTGCTTGAACCGACTCATATTGTGATTCAAGTTCCGTTGAAGGATCGGTCACAATTGAGCAGTTTGTATGATTTGCCGATTCCGACCCAAACGGGTAGTATCGTCCCTCTCGCTGAATTAGGCAACTTCGTTGAAGCGGATCAAGATCGCGTTTATTACCAAAAAGACTTGCGCCCGATTGAATATGTGGTGGGTGATCCCATTGGTCTTTATGATGAAGAAACAGGTGAATACAATTTGAGCGCCCCGATTTATGGTATGCTCGAAATTGAAAGTCTATTAAAAGATTATGAAACACCTGATAAAATCAATATGGTGGAATCGGGTTGTGTGGATTTATTTGTGATTTCTTTTTGTGACCGATATCTGGGACCACCAAAAGTCTTAGGGCAATCCGGTTTTGAATGGACGGGTGAATGGACAGTCACTTATGAAACCTTCCGCGACATGGGGATGGCTTTTGCAGTTGCCATGATCTTAATTTATATGTTAGTGGTCTGGTTATTTGGTAACTTTATCGTACCAGCTATCATTATGGCACCGATTCCGCTCACTTTGTTGGGAATCATTCCCGGTCATTGGTTGCTTGATGCAGAATTTACGGCCACATCCATGATCGGCTGGATTGCGTTGGCAGGTATCATTGTGCGTAATTCCATTTTATTAGTGGATTATTCTATCCACGAAATAGAACAAGGTACTTCCATACAAGATGCCGTGATCTTAGCTTGTAAAACTCGTACTCGTCCTATTTTGATTACAGCCTTTGCTTTGGTGGCTGGATCATTTGTTATTTTATTTGATCCCATTTTCCAAGGCATGGCGATTTCCTTGCTGTTTGGCGTACTCATTTCTACTTTATTGACGCTGATAGTCATACCTTTGGGTTGTATCAGTGTTGGACCGGATGCGCTGTGTGCGAACAGCACGACTTTAGAAGAATATAACGGTGCCTTCATGGAAGAGGAGGAAGCGACAACAACTCCACAACCGCAGCAGCCGCCAACAATGTCGCTATGGTCACGTATCTGGACGACAAGCATCGGCTTTATTCTGACGATTGTGAAGCTTATTCAGATAATTTTTGAGGTCATAAATAAAGTATTTTATTTTATTCGTGCTATCTTCGTCCTCATTTTCGGTGCATTTGGCAGGTTGGGACAGAAAATTTCAGCGGAAATGCCGCCTGGCAATGGCGGGACACCGCCTCCCAGTAGTCAAACTCCGCAGCCCAGCGAACCAAAGGCAACAACGCAGACTGTGAGTAGTGCTCCCCCCGAAGCGTCGGTACAGCAGCCAACGAGTGCTGAAACGCCCACACCGGAAACTTTGGACGCGCCTTCTGGTGATGAGTCATCAACAAAACCAACCACTTCAAGAAGTTCAAGGAAGAAAATGACTTCACGGCGTGGTATTCAACTGAAAACGGATTTTGTGACAGAATATAAACAGGATGACAAAGGGGATAAATCTGATTGAGAATTGATTGAAAAAAGACGTGCAAGGTACGCCTTGCACTCCTATCGACGGATTTAATTAAGTAGCTCAGGAGTGCAAGGCGTACCTTGCACCAGACATTTCATTCATAAGGATTTTCAAGCATGTTAAATAGCTTAGCTCGTACAACTTTTCGTTTTTTATGGCTCAGTTTATTGATGTTGTTGACTGTCTCCGTCCACTCACAAACATTACTGACTCAAGAGATTGACAAAGCATTAAAGACACGTTGTTTAGATAAGAATCAAACTTCTGTCAGCGTAGTCGCCTTGCCGAGTGGCGAAGTGGTTTACGCACGTCAGACCGATAAGCCCTTATTGCCTGCCTCAGTGATGAAAATCATCACCACATCTGCTGCTTTACATTATTTGAGTCCTGAATATCGTTTTAAAACCGAATTTTTGTATAGGGGAGAACGAAAAGAAAATATTATTCAAGGG
>LUTY01000490.1 GCA_001640045.1 Candidatus Thiomargarita nelsonii
TGTCGCCACTTCATCAGGTGCAATCCAACCGGTAAATTCAATTCTATCATTTAATTCTAATTCAACAACCTGTTGTTCTAAATTCGGTTTTTCTGGACCATCACCGGCAATCATTAAACGGGCTTGAGGAAAACGTTCTTGCAGCGTGGCAAAGGCACTTATCGCTAAATCAAAACCTTTCCAATCAAGGAATCGACCTAGACATAATAATCGTGGTGCCTCAAAGGCTAGTAGTGCTGGATTAAGCGGCGGCATCTCTAAGCCATTATAAATGACAGAGGAGCGAGACTTGATTTCTGGCACGAGTTAATGTAACTCGTCCAAAGTTGTGGTTGACACGGTATTAACCCAACTGGCATCATGGAGTGTCCGTGCCAAGAGTCCATGTTGTTTGGAACGGTGTTTTGGTAATGAATGTATGGTAATTAAAGTCGGTGCCGAATGTGCCGTTGCTGTTTGCAAATGAAAATAAGCACTTGGGCCGCTAAAATGCAAATGCACCAAATCGGGTTTAAAGCTTTGTTTAAGTTTTGCCACTTGTTGGCGTGCGCTTATCGACTGGCGCAAATTGTTGTTATTCAAAGAAGTCAGAAAATGAAAGCGATAAATGGGGATGTCTTGATACACTGTTTGGTCAGGCAGATCAAGATGACTATGCGAAGTCACCACGGCAAATTCATAACCCCGCTCCTGCAACGCAGGGATTAATTGGGTACTTAAAACTTCAATGCCGCCGATATGAGGCCAAAAGAGTTCGGTCCAGTATAAAATTTTCATGTGATTGTTATCAATTTTGTTTATGGCTTTGTTGATAATCAGAAAAATGCTTTACGGTTTTCTTATGTTGTCGGCGGCGATCCAATGATTGCTTGAGTGCCTTAATAAAGAAAAAATGGCGTGCTGATTTGTCTTGGCTCATGTTAGATGAATGAATTCTATAAAACAAGGTGACATCATTGAGGATGAGCATTGAAACACCGTTTTCTCGTGCCCGTAACAGCCAGTCGATATCTTCGCTATGCGCCATCGTCTCGTCAAACAAACCCATTTGATCAAATACCGACTTTCTAAAAACGGCACTCCCAAAATTTAAAAAGAGTTGGGGTTTTTGAAAAGGTTCAAATTGCGGTTGCCCCGCAGTTAAGCGCATGAATTGTGTCAAACCCATCACTATTTCAACCGACGGATCGTCAGCTAAACGTGTTAGCTGGCGTTCTAATTTATTGTCAGGCCATAAGTCATCGGCATCCAAAAAGGCAATGACATTACCACGCG
>LUTY01000491.1 GCA_001640045.1 Candidatus Thiomargarita nelsonii
TTGAAATATCAAGTTCCATATTCTCCCGACCATGCGATTCCAGAGCAATGAGGCTTTTTGTGCCACCGTACCATTTAAACAATGTCCGTGCCAGGGCAAAAAATAAGTCTGCCGACGTTTGGGCTTGGATATGTACGATGCCGTTAGGCTCACGCTGAATAGAGACTGTTTGCTCTAATCCCGCCAATGCCATACGTCCGCTAATTTGCGGTAGCGTGTGCTTGAGGTAAAAATAGCCAGATATGCCTACCAATAACACCAAAACCAGCAATCCAATTAAACTTCGAGTTATCCACTTTAGTATCATATTGTTTTTCCTTAAAATAATTTTCCGATAGTCGGACTACTATGAGTTCCGTTTTGTCATTAGAGATTTGTTGGTTTGTGTCACTACGTTTCTGGGCAAAAATCTTGCAATAAACAATAGTATTTTAAACTTCCATTCAGGAATGATTACTCGTTTGTTCTTTTTCATTTCCCGATAACCAATCTCAGCGATTTCCTCGGCTGTAGGTAATTTGCCTTGATAGATCGGTACATTTTCCAGCCGCGCTCTTTGTTGAAAGCCAGATTGAAAAGCGCCAGGACAAAATACACTCACTGTGACACCAGTGCCTTGTAGTTCACTGGCTAATGATTCAGAAAATGACAAAACAAAAGCCTTGGTTGCCGCATATACATTAAAAAAGGGCATGGGTTGAAAGGCTGCTAGAGAAGCAATATTCAGTATTTTGCCTTTTTTTCTGTCGAGCATATCACGCACAAAAAATTTCGTTAATTCAACCAACGCAATGGCATGCAACTGGATCATACCAACTTCTTCCTTGATATCCGTTTCATCAAATCTACCACAAACTCCAAAACCAGCATTATTCACTAACAAATCAATGCGTAAAGATTTTTGTTGGACCCATTCGTATAACGCTTTTGGAGATGTGGGAATTGATCGGGGGCAACCACGAGGCGTGGCAGTTTTGATGAGCGCCTACTTCCACTGGCTTGCTTTAAAAATCTGATAATTTCGGCTTTGTGTTCAGCGAGTTCGGTGCGTAAAGCGGCTCTTTTTGAGTCCTGCCCCTTGGGGACACTATAACGCAAGCGTTCACCTTCAACCCAAAGTTTGATGTCTTGTTTGTGAAGCTTAGCTATTAATTCGTCAATGTTTTTCATAATTATGTTGCAAACCAATTTCTTGACAAAAAATGTTTGTTATTATATCTTTCACATTTCTGTACAGAACCCAACTCAGTTATCAGTTATCAGTTATCAGTTAT
>LUTY01000492.1 GCA_001640045.1 Candidatus Thiomargarita nelsonii
GCGGTGCCGCCGTCATCCTGTCCACGCCGCACAAGTGGACACGCGGAACCCACCAGATGCCACACACTCAACCGGAGATGACCGATATCATCCGCCTGTATGCCCAAAAAACGGGTTTCCGTCTGGCAGATATCTACAACGAATACGAGCCTGACAATTATGATGGCATTCATCCTCACAACAAAGGGCACTTCGCCATGGCCTCTGCCTATATGAAGGCGTTGCTGAATGAGCCTTCCAAAGCGAAAACTGGGAGTGGTGCGACCGCTGCACAGTTCAAAGACAACGGCGACGGGACGGTGACGGATATCGACGGGCTGATGTGGCTAAAAAACGCGAACGTTGCGGGCAAGACTTGCAGTTTTTATGAGGCAAGAGAGCTCATTGCGCGTGTTAACGAGAATGATATCGGCGGCCACTCGGATTGGCGTTTGCCGACAAGAGATGAGTTGCTGTCACTGGTCGCCTTCTCGCGGCGGCGTCCCTCTTTGCCAGCAGGTCATCCTTTTGCGAACGTCGGGCGTTGGTATCTTTCGACGACCGATGAGCGCGGTTATCACTACGGAGTTGATTTCGATACAGGTGTGGCCTATTTTCCGGCTAAGAGAGAAATGGTGAGAGGTTTTGTCTGGCCTGTCAGGAAAGCCTACTAATTTTTGTCGGAGTCCAAGATTTATCTTGGACGTCCAAGAGGCTTGGTTTTGTCTGGTTATTTATTTTAATAAATTTATTACAACAATAAATTTAATTTAACCATTCAAAAAAATATAATAATAGATTGAATTTACAAATTAATATAAAAAATCGCAAAATTGATTAACATTGGTGCGTAAAAGTGGTAAACTTTAAAAAAATTTTTTCAGTCGCCTAAACTAAAAGTTTAAGCCCTATTGACATAAAGATTTTTTTAGACTATAAAATGAGCGAGTAGCACTTATATCGCAGCTACACATAATCCATTGTTCTAAATCAACCAAGAGGAGTAATCTTCATGCAAACTCAAACTCAAATCACTCAAGCCCAAGAGCAGGCAACCGAGAGCCAAACCGCGATGCCGGCCTATATGCCACCAAAAATCAAGGTGTATAAAGAAGAAAACATGCTTAAAACGGTGACAGTCTTAGGTTGTTCACTTCAAGGTGGATTTGACTAAAGACCGTTAAAACGCCGTGATAAAGCGACAGCATATCAACTTGAACGCGATGTGCAACTTTTTATTTAAGACCTGCCCGGTTGCCTTTGGCCCCGCTGGTCTTTGAGGTTTTGACCAGCGG
>LUTY01000493.1 GCA_001640045.1 Candidatus Thiomargarita nelsonii
GCCTGGTACGGCCGCAGGTCGATCACAAAGAGCAAATCACCCTTTTTTACAATTGCACCGTCTCTGAAATGCACTGATTGCAAGTAGTCGCTGACCCGCGCACGTATTTCCACCGATTTCACCGGTGCTAATTGACCGGTGTACTCATCCCAATCCGTAACTGCTTTGACCATGAGTTAACTATAGTGGTGGCAGGCATAGAAGGAACTAATTCCAAACACTAAACATAAGAGATAATTGTTAAATGTTTGACTTACTTTGATTCCTTATTTTAGTCCCTTCTATGCCCGCCACCACTATAATTATAGGCGCGTTCTATAAGGGTTTTTTTTATCCTTGTTTATATAACATCCTTGTAGTTTTTTGGTGTTATTTCCGATAATGTCTAATATATAACTGTCTTGAAAAGCGTCTGCAATTTCAGAGACAGTGAATGTAAAATTTTTATTAAGTAATTCAAAAACTTTTTCTTTATCTGTGGATTGAGCAAGAATGTTGACGACGACACTGTTGAGTAGGGAACAAACGCCTTTGCGAAAAATAGTGGTATTTGACATATTATCAGTTATCAGTTATCAGTAGGTTATGATTTTTTCTGTACTAAGTAACCGTAAATTATTAAGTCGCTGGATTGATGTTTCGGGAAATCGTGCCTCATTCCCGAAACAACTGATCAGTCAGAAACTGATGTCATTTTCGTTGTTTCGGGAATGAGGGACGATTTCCCGAAACGCCGTTGCCAGGTTTCGGGAAATCGTGCCTCATTCCCGAAACAACTGATCTACCTTTTTAGGGTGTGTTATTAGCCGTGTTTTATTTGAGAAATGTCCAATCCGTGACGGTTTTCAAAGCCCATTCTGGCGTTTTATCAGTGTGACAATTATTACATCCATTGGGCGTGCCAAATCTCATCGTTGAGAGTGGTGATATGAACGTAAAGCTATGATCTCTTGCGTCCCATTTGATGGCATTTTTACCAGTCTTGGGCATGTGGCACTCAATACATAGACTACCGCTACTGGCCGCTTCGTGATGGGTGTGTTCTGAAATATCATTTTTGAAAACGGCACTTTGAGAATTTTCTCCGTGGCAGGTGAGACAAAGTGAGTTAGTTTGGGCCGATTTGACAGTGAAGGCGGTATGTCTGGTACCATGAGGATCATGGCAAGTAAAGCAACTGACTCCCTTGTGATACATCTTGCTTTGAATCAAGCTATTCCCTTGAACACGATTCACATGAGCATACCCATCGGCCCATAGGGCATAGCTTGTC
>LUTY01000494.1 GCA_001640045.1 Candidatus Thiomargarita nelsonii
GCTTCGATGGTAATCGCCAGTGCCGGGCACACCGCTTCGCAGAGTTTACAAGCGATACAACGTTCCTCCCCATTGGGATAACGGCGCAGTGCATGTCGCCCCCGAAAACGGGGAGACTGTGGGGTTTTTTCTTCAGGATATTGTACTGTAATCTTTTTGGCAAATAAATATCTGCCTGTTACACTCAAACCTTGGAAAAGTTCCCACAGAAATAGTCTACTAATATAATCTTTGACAGCCTTCATACTAACTTTTCCTCACACAAACCAAGGTGGCAGCTTTGCAAGTATGGCAACGCCGAGAACCACTATCCAAACTAAGGTAATAGGGATAAACACTTTCCAACCTAAGCGCATCACTTGATCATAACGATAACGCGGGAAGGTGGCTCTTAACCATAAGAAAAATAACAAAAAGAGGGAAGTTTTAGCCGCCAGCCAGAAAAATCCGGGTACCCAGGTAAAAGCGGATTCTAAAAAAGTCCCCTGAAAAGGTGACAACCAACCGCCCAAAAACATAATGGCAGCTAAGGTGGCTATTAAAATCATATTGGCATATTCTGCCAAAAAGAAAATAGCAAACAGCATACCGGAGTAGTCTACATGAAAACCTGCGACAATTTCAGACTCACCTTCCGCCAAGTCAAAGGGCGCACGATTGGTTTCTGCCACTCCTGATATAAAATATATTAAAAATAAAGGCAATAGTGGAAACCAGTACCAATGTAACACACTCCCTTCTTGTGCTAATACAATTTCGCTGAGATTTAAGCTGCCAGCCGCCATCAAGACGCCCACTAAGGCAAAGCCCATTGCGATTTCATAGGAGACAATTTGTGCGGCAGAGCGCAGTGTTCCTAAAAAGGCGTATTTAGAATTAGATGCCCAGCCAGCAATGAGTATGCCATACACACTGATAGAAGTCATAGCGAGAATGTATAACAAACCTACATTAATGTCTGCCAATACCATTCCTTCACCAAAAGGTACGACCGCCCAAGCGGCTAAAGCGGGCGCAATCGCTAACATGGGTGCAATCACAAATAAGAAACGGTTAGCGTTTGAAGGTATGATGATTTCTTTAAACATCAATTTCACAGTATCGGCAATCGGTTGCAACCAACCACGCGGTCCAACGCGATTAGGGCCGATACGCACCTGCATGTAGCCAATGATTTTGCGTTCTGCATAAGTCAAATAGGCTACACACAGTAGTAAGGGTATAACGATGATAACAATTTTGAGCAAGGTGAAGAGCAAGTAATAAAATGCTT
>LUTY01000495.1 GCA_001640045.1 Candidatus Thiomargarita nelsonii
ATTTAATCCGTTTTTTCCGCTAATCCGTTGTACTCAGGGTTTTTATATTATATAGGAGCATCTATGAAAAAACAGGCAAACATTGCCCTTATCATTCTCGTGTCATTGTGGAATGCAAGCACCGCATTAGCGGACATTAATGAGGGATTGGCAGGGTATTGGCCCTTTAATGGCAACGCCTATGACCAAAGTGGCAACGGAAACCACGCCTCTGTCAACCAACCCACATTGACCGAAGATCGGTTTGGAAACCCAAATAGCGCATACGAATTCGATGGTGATGATCGTATGGTTGTACTTAGCAGCGAGTCGTTGAATCCTACCAATCAGCTTACCATTGCCTTTTGGATTAAAGTCAACAACATTACGAATGACTGGTCTCCAATTATTCACAAAAGTAGAAAAAGCAGTAGTGGTTGCTGTCAATATAGAGAGTATACAGTGTGGTTGAATGAGCAACTATACCTTTCTCCAAGATCGGCTGGAGATGGTTCCGGAGAACATATACTAAACAGCAATGCTGTTCAGTTGGGAGAATGGATTTTTTTCACAGCCGTTATAGACAGACGCAATCATTTTATGAAAGTCTACATCAATGGTGTTCTGGACGCGCAAACGAGCGATTCCTATTCGTCGTTCAACAATAATGACTATGATCTAGAGTTCGGGGGAACAGGTGAAGGGCATAGTAGTTCTTCTCCCTTCAATGGCGTACTTGATGACATCCGCATTTACACTCGCGCACTGTCCGAGAGCGAGATTGTGGAATTGTTTGGTGGAGAAGTGCCGCCTCCGCCCGGACAATGCACCCAAGCGGAGATTGATGCTGCGTATGAAAAAGGGAGACAAGCTTGTATAGCAAACCCATCGTCGTGCAATATTGATTCTAGTGACAGCACACACGCGACTTTTGAGCCAAGCACTGGTGAGCTACATATTCCTTTTGTTGATGTTCCTGGGGCGTTTGGTACGACGCAAACGTTTGATATCTACTTGATGCAAAAACCCCTCACTTTCTCGTTTGATTTAGACATGGATAGGATAACGTTTTCGTCTAACACCGATCAGTAGCCAATCCAATCAGGCTTAGCGTCGAGGTTTTCAAAACTTCGACGCTGGTCGTGCATGGTGAGTACAACTAATGGTCAACAACGAATAAAACCTTCAAACAAAAAATGCCAAGTAAGTTAATCTGTGCTATCAAGTCCGGAGCGAAACAATGCGCGACGATTTTTGGCTATTCAGTCAGCATGAGAAGACTTGAGAGCATTGA
>LUTY01000496.1 GCA_001640045.1 Candidatus Thiomargarita nelsonii
TTTATCTAATAAGCCCATAGCTAGGGGAATATGAAAAGGCTTTTTCTGATCTTGCCCCGGAGTGCTTGGACAATTTTGTTTAACACTTAAAGTGTAAGTTTTGGCAGCCTCATTATAAGCACGGCTAATTTCTAATTCAGGCGTACCCGCTTGAGAGTACCACAAACGAAATTGGCTAAAATCCACCTGATTGGCATCCTCTAAAGCCTTCACAAAATCATCAGTAGTGACAGCTTGCCCATCGTGTCGTTCAAAATAACAATCGGTGCCCTTGCGAAAATGCTCAGCCCCCAACAAATGGTGCAACATACGCACGACTTCGGCCCCTTTGTTGTAAACGGTGACGGTATAAAAATTATCTATCTCAAGATAAGACTCGGGGCGAACAGGATGCGCCATAGGGCTGGCATCTTCTCGAAACTGATGCGTGCGTAAAATATTGACATCTTGAATGCGTTTAACACCACGCGATGTCATATCGGCACTAAATTCTTGATCTCGAAAAACGGTAAAGCCTTCTTTTAAACTCAATTGAAACCAATCTCGACACGTCACCCGATTTCCCGACCAATTATGAAAATACTCGTGCGCGATCACGCCTTCGATGCCATCATAATCGCTATCCGTCGCGGTTTCGGGCTTGGCGAGGACATATTTAGAATTAAAAACATTGAGCCCTTTGTTTTCCATTGCCCCCATATTGAAATCATCAACGGCTACGATCATATAAATGTCCAAATCGTATTCGCGCCCATAGACTTGTTCATCCCATCGCATCGCCTTTTTCAATGACTGCATAGCATGTTGACATTTATCCAGATTGTGTGATTGCACATAAATCTGCAAAGTCACTTCACGCCCCGATTGGGTGATAAACTGATCTTCAATTCGGGCTAAATCGCCAGCCACTAAGGCAAATAAATAAGTGGGCTTTGGAAAAGGATCTTCCCATTTAGCCCAATGACGGTTGGCACCTAATTCTCCACTCTCACGTAAATTGCCATTGGCAAGTAACACCGGATATGGGGCTTTATCTGCGACGATGGTTGTTGTATAACGCGCCATCACGTCTGGCCGATCAAGCATATAGGTGATGCGTCGAAATCCTTGGGCTTCGCACTGAGTACAAAAATTGCCACCGGAGAGATATAAGCCAGTTAAGGCGGTATTCGCTTTCGGGTTAATTTCGGTTTCGATGGCTAATTCAAAGGATTCTGGCACATCAGGGATAGTCAAGCTTTCATCGCTTAACGCATATTGAGTAGACGATAAT
>LUTY01000497.1 GCA_001640045.1 Candidatus Thiomargarita nelsonii
GGCGCACTTTTTCTTCAAGCTCGGAAAGTATAGCATCGCGTTCAGCCGGTGGTAATACCATTTCCGGGACATTTCCGCGCTTGGGGGGCATCATAATTTTATCCCGGGTGAAGGGGATCATCGAGGCGACTTTAGGTAAATCTGTTGGCTCTTGGATCGTAAGAATTTTATTGGCTCGCAGATTATGCATGACTTGTACCCGACGCGAGGGCCAACGAATTTCAAGCGTGTTGATGATCATATCATCTCCCAAGCCAAAGTAAACACGCCGCTCTGATTGGGCTGAATAACTATTTCCTCCCTCAAGTTCGCGGATTTGGGGGCCGGTAGATGTGAGCACAGTGACCCTTGTACCAATGGCATCTCGATTGGAGCCAGTTTCTGGATTACCGATTAAGCGGAGTCCCACCCAGTTTTTGCTGCCGCCGATGTCATTACGAAATAAGACGGGTGCCATTCCTTGGTTGGCTAGGTATATGTCGAGATCACCATCATTGTCGTAGTCGAATAGCACTATACCTCTACCATCATGTTGATTATCAACACCAGCTTGGGCTGCGATCTCGCTAAATCGTTGCTGTCCATCATTACGCCATAACCGTGTCGTCTCATTGCCGGAAAAGCTACGATCTCCGATATTTGGCCAATTCTGAGCGTCAGAAACATCTTGCCCCATGACTGTCCAAGACGCAAGATCGTACCAGTAATTTTCCTTGCCGGCAGTGATAAAGCCATTAACTGCCATGATGTCAAGGTCAGTATCGTTATCGAAGTCGAAGAATTTCGCTCCCCAGCCCCAACCACCATTATGGGTGCCTGAATCCACTGAAATGTCCATAAAAATGGGTACGCCATTTTCATCTGAGGCACTGTTGTACCATAGCATATTACCCTCTTTTAAGTATTCGGCGGTGGTAATGTTGGTGACGTAAATGTCGAGCCAGCCATCATTATCGACATCGCCAAAATCGACATTCATTCCCTTTTTGGTGTCCTCGCCAAACGCTAGTTCGGTAATATTGCGAAAGCTGCCATCACCCTTATTTAGAAACAGTTGGTCAGTACCAAAGTCATTGGCACAATAAATATCGGGCCAACCATCGTTATTGATGTCGCCGTGACCAACACTGAGTGTCCAGCCTGGATCATCTAAGTTTAATTTGGCTGCCACATCGGTGAACGTCCCATCCCCATTATTGTGAAATAAGGCATTTTTGCCAGCATTGCGGGCTTTCTCGAAATCGTCGTGCATGATCCGCGTATGTTCAAGAT
>LUTY01000498.1 GCA_001640045.1 Candidatus Thiomargarita nelsonii
AAGCCGATAACTTCTAAATTGCAAAGGGAAACATTGCCATTTTTGAGCTGGTAAAGAGGCTGCACATTCAGGTTGATGGGTAATTCTTTGTTGTATATGAGCAGTTTTATAACCATCGCCTGGGGTTGTGGTAGAGTCACCCTGTTGGGGTGAGCTGTTAATTGGGATAGCACGTCCAGCACGCTGTAGTTAATGTCCGCTTCGACTATCACCCTTTGAATGAGGTGACTCAGCATTTTCTCAGATGACGGTAGTGGTTCATTCAGAATAAGTTTACAACTGATTTGTCCATTTTTGACGGTGACATTGCCATCTGGGGTGTTTTGGCACGGGCTTGCCGCAATAACCAGTTTTGAAGAAAATAGCACCAATGCCAGAAACATACTATATTTCATGTTTAAATACCTCTATGGGATGGAACAAAAAGGACGTCCAAGATAAATCTTGGACTCCTTTAAATACTATAACAAATAAATTGGACAAAGTAGTCTTTGATAAAAGCTAAATATTTTTTAGGCTAAGTGTTAAAATTCATAATTAATTATAAAGCTAAAGGAAAGTGTGTTGTGTCGATTGGTGTACTTTATGTCGTTGCCACCCCTATTGGCAATTTACAAGATTTTAGTCCACGGGCGCAATCTGTCTTGCGTCAAGTTGATCTCATTGCTGCTGAAGATACCCGTCATAGTCGCCATTTATTAAAGCATTTTGGGATCACAACAGCCTATCAGTCTTTACATGAGCATAATGAGCGGCAACAGTCCAGTGCTTTATTGCAACGTTTACAGCTTGGTGAGAGTATCGCATTGATCAGTGATGCTGGAACGCCGTTGATTAGCGATCCGGGGTGTTATTTGATACAAAGTGCTCTGGCGGTGCAAATCCGGGTTGTACCGATTCCTGGTCCTTCTGCTTTAATCAGTGCCCTTTCTGTGGCAGGTTTCCGGGCTGATCGTTTTGTGTTTGAGGGTTTTTTACCGGCGAAAGCGGTTGCCCGTCGGCAACGCCTAGAAAATTTGGCGCATGAAACGAGGACTTTGGTATTTTATGAGGCGCCGCACCGTTTGCTTGACAGTCTCAATGATATGGTGCAAAGTTTTGGTCAAGAGCGGGAGGCGGTTTTGGTGAAAGAATTAAGTAAAGTGTTTGAAACTGTTTATCGGGACAGCTTGGGGGGCATAGTCAAATGGTTAAGCGCAGGGGCGGGACGGCAAAAAGGTGAATTTGTGTTGGTTGTGCAAGGCGCACCGCCGCCTGATGATAATGTTTTGA
>LUTY01000499.1 GCA_001640045.1 Candidatus Thiomargarita nelsonii
TGGCCGACTCCAAAAGACCATCATTTATACACTGACACTGTCCCCTCTGGACGACGCTTAAAACGCTTATAACTCCATTGATACTGTGCCGTGCAATTTGGTACACATTGCTCAACACCTTGATTAAGTGCCCCTACCGCAACTTCCACATTTTCCGCCATCATATTTGCTGGTGCTGGTAAAAAATGCAGATGAAATCCTCGCCCTTGTGGTAAACGCTCAGCATAAGTAAAAATCACAGCGGCACCGGTTTTACGCACTAAACGGTACACTAAAACCATCGTATAAGCAGGCTTACCAAAAAACGGCGCAAAAATGCCGCTGCTCGCATCACTAGGGACTTGATCGGGTAAAATGCCAACCACTTGCCTTTGGCGCAATGCTTTATATAAGGCACGAACCCCGGATTGATCCGTCGGCACAAAGTGCCCACCTGCCCGTTCACGGGCTGTGTGAATCAAGTCATGTAAACCTGCCAGTTTAGGGGGACGATACAAGGCGGTGAGCGTATAACGCGAAGAGGCATACAATCCCGCCAATTCCCACGCCCCCAAATGCGGTGTCAAAAGCACCACGCCTTGACCCCGTTCTAAGGCTTGCTGTAAACACGCTTCGCCGCTGACTTCACGCACCAATGCCAACACCCTATCTGCCCGCCATAACCATAATGCGCCTAATTCGCTAAAGGCTTTGCAGGTTTCAATTAAACTTTCTTTGACTAAAGTCTCTTGGGCGGAGGGGGACAAGTGGGGAAAACACAAACGGATATTGGTGCGTGTGACTTGAGTGAGCCGTAGTGACGGGCGTAGTGCTATTTTCCGCCCTAAAAAGGTGGCGATAGTATGCACAGTGCTTAAGGGGAATAAGGCAAAGAAGTGCAGTAATGCTTTAATCAGTAAAGCCCGCATTTATTTTTTATCTTCTGGTGGTAGTTGTGTACCAATTTTGAGTACCAACAACAGGGGAAAAGCACCGTGCATGAGTAAATCAAAAATGTCGATAGGGCGGCTTAAAGTCCCTTGGAACAACATTCTGATTTTTTCAAAAAGATGTGGCTCTGGGATAAAGGGTGCTAAGCCTAAAGTCAGTGAACCAATGATGAGGATGTCCCAAGATAGTTTGTCTAACCAGCGCATGTATGATTAATCTCCGTCAATTGTTATATTATTTAATTGTAACTACTCAGCCTCGTTTCTTTGCACCGCAAAAACGCCTCGCCCAAGATAAATCTTGGACTCCAAGAGCCGTTTTCATTTAAGAATTGGTATTAAA
>LUTY01000604.1 GCA_001640045.1 Candidatus Thiomargarita nelsonii
CGATGCCAAAGACATGGCCCAAGCGCTACAAAAATATGGCTTTACCGTCATCCACAAACAAGACCTCGAGCAGGATGCAATGGAGCAGGCTATTGATGATTTTGAGCAGCGTATCAGCAAAAACGGGATCAGTTTGTTTTACTATGCAGGGCACGGCTTGCAAATCAAGGGGAACAATTACCTTATCCCAATCAAGTCAAAAATTGAGAAACAAAGGCATGTTCGCTATCGCGCCGTTAATGCTCAGGAGATCATCGACATGATGACTGATGCCGGCGGTCGCGTCAATATTGTCATCTTGGATGCCTGTCGCAATAATCCGTTTCGGGGTTTCTCTCGAACAACACGCAGCGGCTTAGCCGCCATACATGCCCCGCAGGGCATTATTGTCAGTTATGCCACTGCCCCTGGCAAAACCGCCGATGATGGGCCAAGACGTAATGGGCTATACACGGAAAGTTTACTGAAAGCCATCGAAACGCCTGGCTTGCCCATTGAAAGGGTATTCAAAGAAACCGCTACCAAGGTAGAACAGGCGAGTCGTGGTAGACAAGTGCCTTGGGTATCGTCGTCGCTGACGGGAAAGGATTTTTGTTTTACTCCTTGCAGCAGTAAGCCAACTGTTAATGTTTCACGATTGTTGCGTATGTGCGAGAGGCATTATAAAGCCGGTCGCTTAATCAGTGGTCAAGCAGGGAACGCTTTGGCGTGTTATAAGGAGGTGCTAAAAAAAGATCCGATGAATGTGAAAGCGGTGGCGGGCATAGAAAAAATTGAGGCGCGTTATGTTAGTTGGATAAGGCGGGCCTTGGATAGGGGTCAAACTGATCTAGCGAAACGGTATTTGGCAAGTTTACGCTTGGTGAATCCTGATTCACCGCACATACCGGAGTTTGATGCACCGTTGCAACCTGATAGAGATAGAGATAGAGATGGTGTGGCTGATAGTCAGGATAAATGCCCTGATAACACGTCGGCAGAATTGAGTCAAGGTGTTGATAAACGCGGTTGTCCGTTAGATAGGGATCAGGATGGCGTAGCAGATTATCGGGATTCGTGTTTAGGGACTTCTGCTGGTGTATCGGTGAAACAAAATGGTTGCCCTGTGCCTAAAACCACTGTATCAAAGCCTTCTTCGTCTCGCTACAGAGACAATGGTGATGGCACTGTTACAGATAATCGGACGGGGCTGATATGGATGAAAAATGCGAGTTGTTATGGGGGTCTTAGATGGAAAGAAGTTATGCAATGGGTTGCCAAATTAGAGCATGGACAATGTGGTCTTCGTGATGGTTCTCGGGCGGGTATGTGGCGTTTGCCTACTATAGATGAGTGGAAGGCGATGGTGGATAAGAGATACAAAAATCCAGCACTTTCTAACGCGGCGGGAACTGGTCACTGGGAGGAAGGAGATGCGTTTTCGGACGTGCCGACTGGAAGGGCACGGTACTGTTCGTCTAGCAAGTATAGCAGCTCTAGTATGTGGTACATGGACATCAACAGCGGCAACGTGAACAAGAGTAGGTACTTACTAGACGTATGGGCCGTGCGAGACGGACATTGATACGGTTATTTTGGAGTCCAAAGCGGCAGCGTAGGAAGTCTGGGGGGCTACATAAAACTACAGGGATTAGTTATAAACAGGGATAAGTCAAAACCGGTTGGCTCCGATAGTGGATTTTGACTTATGCAGAAGTTTTGTCGATTTTGATCAACAAAGAATACATGCGAGAAATAAACACCAACCCGAGAGAGAATGACAGGCGTACCTTGCACGATTTTTTGGAGTCCAAGATTTATCTTGGGCGAGTGCTCGTTGGGATGTGTGGATTGAGGGTGCGTAGGACGCACCCTACGTTGAGGGGGGGGAAACTTCAAAAGAGTTTGAAATCCTTTAAAAGATCATTCACCGGCTCAGGAATTTTATCCTTGTGTTTTTCGATGAGTTTTTGTTTTTCCTCTTCAAGTTTCGTGGCAGCAGAAGCTTTGGCTTGTTCTAACAGTGCGGCTTCTAAAGCGGCTGAATCTACACCCAATTTTGGCGATTTTAAGTAGCCTGTGACTTTGAGAGGGATAACAGCACCTTTCAGAGCTTCTAGGTTTTTGTGATCGCCAGTATCCACAATGACCGTTTTCAGATCAAAATTCAGTTCTTGGCTGCTCATCACAATCTGACCACTGCCTTTGACGCGCAATCGCGAAGAGGTTAGGGATAAGTCGTCGTTATAGATACTGCCATTTTTGAACTGAAATGTCCCTCGCAGATTTTTAAAATCTGTTTGCGCCGTTTTGTCATCTGGCAAAGTTTCACCTTTGAGCAAGGCTCTGGCTTGACGGATAGAATGCTCTATATTCAAGCCTTTGAGTACGCCGTCTGAAAATGAAAAGTTGAGGGTGCCGGTGAGGCTGTTTAGTAGCTGTTCAGAAGTTGTGACTTCGCTCGTGAGTTGACTGGTCAAATTGGCTGTGCCAGTGATTTGGTCATGATCGACCAAATCTTTGAGTAAGGGACTCGCTTGAACATTGCTTAGGATTTGATCAATATGGATACGTGGCGAGTTAGTCTGAGCATCCAGTGTGAGATTGCCTTGATAGTTGCCTTGATAGAGTGTCGCCTTGGGCGTCACCTTTATTTTGCCTTGCTTTGCCGAGACTTCAAGCTGTAAGTCATTGAGTTTTAAATTAGCCGCTTTGAGTTGAGCCACTTTTAAAATGCCGTTGAGATTCAAAGCACGTAACATCTCTAGCGGCAGTAGCTCCTCTTCGCTAGACGGAGGTGGCGAGGCGGGTTCCTTGGCTTCTTCTGAGGGTGGTAAATAGCGATCTATGTCGATCTGGTCCAAGTTCAGATTGAAAGCAATGGTCGAATCCTGTTCAAGGCCAATATTTCCTTCTAAATGACTGTTATCTAATTGTATTTTTAGATTAGCTAAGCGTAATTGGGATAAGGCACCCTGCAATTGCATTTCTAGCGACAAGCTGTCTAATGCCTTTGGATCATCAGTAGGGACGGCTTGCCCTAAACGTTGCAATAGTTGACGTGGGTTAAATGCAGCCACTTTGAGTGAGCCTTGTAACGTAGGTTGGGAAAGCATTTGCTTAATATCTACTTGACCATTGAGCTTGACACCAAAGGCTTCAAGTGTAAACGTTTCGGCATCCAATGTTTCTTTATTCAAGTCGATATCAATCACTTGGGTGTTAAATGATAGCGTTTGCTTACCTTCTGGGATATTGTCGCCTTGCACGGTGACGGTGATTTGCAACGGATCTAGCCGGTATTGTTGATTTTCCAGATTGAGGATGAGTTGAGTGTTTAAATCTATTTGCCCAGTCAGTGTGGCGATGTCTAGGGCGGTGTTAAATTGAATTTTAACGGGTTCATTCAGTACGAGGGCGGAAGTTTTGAAATTGAGATCGGAGAGGACATAGCGAGAGTTGGCTTGTTGATCATCCCAGACAATTTTGGCATGACGCAAATCTAAACCGTCGATTTTAAAACCTTTAAGGCTGGTTGACTCTTTTGGTTTATCTTCAGAATCCCCCCCCTGTGCGGCTAAATCTTCCCAATTTGTGTGACCATCTGACTTGCGTGTCAGGTTGATTGTAGCAGCTTCTAATAAGACAGTGCCGATTTCGAGGTGTTTTTTGAACAAGGGCAGAAGTTTCACTTGCACTCGTGCTTGGTCGATTTTCGCAAATTCAGGCGCATCAAAGCCGGGGGCATTGCCTAAACTGACTTTGCCTAGTTGTAGCCCTAACCAAGGATAAAAAGTTAGATTGATGTCGCCTTCAATGGTTAAAGTGCGCCCGGTGGCGTTCTCAACCAAGTTGGCAATTTGGGGCTTATAGTCATTGGGATCAATGACAAATACAATGATGAGGATGGCGATTAGCAGCAGTGCTATTATGCCACCCAGTAAGCTTAGTAGTAGTTTCATAGTGGATTTATTTTATAATATAAAAAATATTCATCAGCGCGGCGGGCATCGCCTTTTACCCGCTCGACAGGATAACGAGGATGTTATATAAACAGGGATAAAACCCCCTTTACGGATTACGCTCCGAGTCACGCAAAAAACCTCGAAAGCAAAGCGACGTTCATCACAGATTTTACAGATTACGCTAATTGCGCGGATTAAACCTCCAAAGTTTTTCTCGTTCCCGCAACAAAGTTTGGGATACGAAGTCAGCGAAGCTAATGCCTGTCAGTTGCTCCGCAACTGCTTTGATCGGGTTAAACAACTATAGCGAGAAAAAATCAACCGATTATCGGAGTCCTTTATTATATATATAAATAATAAATTTTCAACAAACGGCTTAAGCCGTTTGTTAAAATCAACCGATTATCGGAGTCCTTTATTATATATATAAATAAGATATTTTCAACAAACGGCTTAAGCCGTTTGTTAAAATCAACCGATTATCGGAGTTCTTTATTAATAAATAAGAGCAAGCGTAGGGTGCGTCCCACGCACAGTGCCAATCGAAACCGAGGAGCGTAGGACGCACCCTACGCTAGAAAAATCCTAGTCAAGTTGAAAAAATAGGAGATCGATGGCAACTTAGCAAGCGTAGGGTGCGTCCCCCGTCTGGGGTAATTTGTAGCCATTTTGCGGTTTATTTTTCACCCGATCTTTGGGCCTTCGATAGAAATCCTAGTCAAGTTAAAAAAATAGGATTTCTTTATAGCGTCAAGAGCACAAAAATCGGGTGAACAAAACCAGCCGATTTTGGCACAAATTTAACACCCCATCCCCCGTCCCAATCGAAACCGAGGTGCGTAGGACGCACCCTACGCGAGCGTAGCTCGCTCATGCACCAAAAGCAAGCGTAGAGTGCGTCCCACACACAGTGCCAATCCGATGTGCGTAGGACGACGCACCTGTTAGGCTAGCTTTAACTCGATGAGCAAGTAACTAGGAGTCCAAGATTTATCTTGGACATGTCCAAAATAAATTTTGGACTCCTAAAGAGGCTTATCACAATGAGCCATCCTAAAAAATCCACCAAAATGGATTGGTCATAAATAATATGGCCATTGATTTTATTCGTTTTTAGTATCATACTAACTACAGTATTTGATAAAATCCTCTATATATAAAAAAGGATAATTCAATGGAAGTATGTTCCCTCGAGTTTGGTACCATTTTCAAAAAGGCCTTCGTGCCCCCAAAGCATTTTAATGCACTGGTGAGTGCTGTTCTCAGAAAAGAGATTAAAGTGACAGAGGTTTACGCTGAATACAAGAAAATTGAAGGAAAGTGTGGCAGCATCGATATAACCTCGGTTGGTGAATGAAAAAACACCCGCTCACATCAAAAAGTGGTTGGAATTGATGGAAACCACTTTTACTAATAAGTTTGAAAAGAGGAGTGAGGTTTACGAAGAGGACTTTGGTGAAGAGAATCTGATTTTCGTAGATATCCTAAATTCTATCCAGTTTGAAATGTTAACCGGGAGGGAAAGAGAAATGTATGATGAAGAAGTGAGACACAAACTAGCTGAAATACAGCAAAGAGAAGAAGGGCGGAAAGAAGGACGGAAAGAAGGGAGGAAAGAAAGAGATGAAGAAATTGCCCGAAAGTGTTTGGAAATGGGTATTTCTGAAAAGCAAATTCAAGAACTTCTAAAATAGTCGTTCTTTGAAAGTAACTAGGAGTCCAAGATTTATCTTGGACATGTCCAAAATAAATTTTGGACTCCAAAAGAGGTATATCACAATGAGCCATCCTAAAAAATCCACCAAAATGGATTGGTCAGAAATAATCTGGCCCTTGATTTTATTCGTTTTCAGTATCATACTGACAACAATATTTATTGTTGCCAGTCAACAATATCACAAGCACATAAACGAATGGACACGGACACAAGAGAGCCATTTTGGTGCCTTAGAAAAGGAATATAGACAACTTCAAGATACCTTAGAAATCGTCAACAATTTATCTCTCCAAAAATTTAATCAATTGATTAAAATAGGATTTGTTTATAATGAACAAGGTTTAAGCATAGAAAAACAACGTTTGAATATGTTTGGAAAAATCCGAACACTCCTTTCTCAATTACCCTTGTTCACAGCCGACTATGCCCTCTCAGAAACCAAACTGTATACCGTTCCAGATTTTCTGAGACTAGAAAAGTCACTTAAAACATATCAAACACAATTAACGCTAAAAGTAGAAATCTTACACGAAGAAGATTTGTTAAAATTAATAGAAGCGATAAAATTCGCGGGCATATTCAATCTGCAACGATGTGACATTCAGCGATTGGTGCCTCAAATTGATGTCAAAAATATTTCCAAAGCTTATTTTAAGGCAACTTGTGTCTTGGCTCGGTACACTTCATCTATAGAAAATTGATAAATATGTTTATTCGACCAATTGTATTATTATTACTCACACTTTCCCAAACAACAGGAGCAGAAGGTTTATTGCGTTTGTTCACAACCCCTCAAGAACGTGCCATGCTGAATGCAGAACGTTCTAAACCTTTACCTCCTCCCTTTAAACCTCCACCAAAACCCTCTCCACCACCCTCTACAACAACAAAACAGTCTAATACGACACCACCTTACATTACCTTTAATGGATTAGTAATACGCAATGATGGGCAAACG
>LUTY01000509.1 GCA_001640045.1 Candidatus Thiomargarita nelsonii
AATGAAATTGTGCTTTTGTAGTGGGGCTGTTTATTAAGGAATATTTTCGACCCAAGATTTGCCCCTTGACGCCAAGGTTTTGAATATGAGCCCCCCATAAAACAACCTCAGGATGTTGGCGGGCTGCCTGCATTGATTTTTCTAAGCGTGTGGGCAGGGCAATATCATCGGCATCCATCATGGCAATCCAGTCATATTTGGCTACTGCTACCCCGGCATTTCGAGCCGCACCACCACCAACAGGCTCCGTTTGTAAAATCCTAATTCGTTTATCTTGTGCGGCATATTGTCTGATAATTTCAAGGGTTTTATCGGTGGAGCCATCATTGACGATAATGAATTCAAACTCTCGAAAGGTTTGATTCGTGCATGGTGTGCCAATTTGGAATTCATTACATTAACTTAGATTTCAGCATTTTTTTATACAAATTGAATGGTTGATGTATTTTGTGGTGAACTATTTGAGATTTTGGCGTACCTATCTGAGCCACTCAGTTAAACCTTGCTCCAAATCCCATTTAGGATACCACCCAAGCTGCTCAGAAATTTTTCTAATATCAGCGAGCGAATGATAAATATCCCCCTCTCGTGAACTTTGATATTGTGTCTCCATAACCGTTTTCAAAATTTTTTGCAGTGATTTAACCAGTTGATTAATCGTCACACTTTTTCCAGTAGCGACATTAAATAAGTGGGCACCCGGTGGGACTTTTTTCATCGCCTCAATATTAGCACTGACGACATCATTGATATAAATAAAATCTCTGGTTTGTTCGCCATCACCATAAATCGTTAGTTGTTTTCCAGTTTTTAACTGATCTATAAATTTTGAAATAACACCTGAATAGGGGGAATTTGCACTTTGTCTAGGACCATAAATATTAAAATAACGCAATGCCACTGAGGAGACTTTATAAAGTTTCTCATAAAGCACCGCTAATTGTTCAGCCGCGTTTTTTTCAAAAGCATAAGGATTGAGCGGAAAACAGGGTAAATTTTCGTGTAATGGCAATGACTGATTATCGCCATACACCGCCGCAGAACTGGCAAAAATAATACGTGCCAAGCTCCCTTGACGACGCACCGCTTCAAAAAGATTAAAAGTCCCTAATAAATTATTCTCAAAACTGACTTGCGGCTGTTTTATAGATAAGGGGGCAGAAACAAAAGCGGCTTGATGAAATATCCATTTCACGCCCTTTATCGCTGCCATCACCGATTCCAAATCCCTCACATCTCCTTTGATAATTTCGAGTTTCTCATTATTATGGGTTAAATTTTCCCATTGCCCGGTCGAAAAATTATCAAGTACGCGCAGCTTATAATCTTGATTGATGAGGGCATCAACCAGATGTGAGCCGACAAACCCTGCCCCGCCGGTGACTAAAATATTTGGTTGCATAAGTGCTTTTGTTAAATTGATTATTAGACTTGTCCCTTTTTAATCTAATCTTGTCGGAGTTGGCCAGTTTAACTTGGACGTCCAAACTAAAGTTTGGACTCCTAATCTTGTCAATTCAAAAAAACTTAAAGACGTTCCTTGAACGTTATCCTCAGGTTTGTCGTGAATATGCTCCGCCCTCCTGTAGTACTTAATGGCATAGAGATTGGAGCGAACTTGCATCCTTGCTAATCCAAAAGTTCTATTTCATATTCCGTACAACACTGCTTCACTTCTTCCTTCGCCCCCGGTGAAATAAAAATACCTTGTACTTGTTTATCTGGATTTTGCAATTGTATCAGTTTAACTTTCCGGACAAATTGATCGACATCCGTTCCCACCGCACTGGCTTTCACTTCAAAAACGGTCAATTGACCATTTTCGGCAATAATATCAACTTCGATAAATTTACCTTTTCTTAAATAAACCAGCCCTTCGGTATCCTCAAATTGTTGGCGTAATTGAATGGTTTCGGGTAAAACATCACGGTTTTTTAAGCCGTAGCTCAAGCCTAAAGCAAACAACTGCTCTAGTGCTTGCCCTTTTTCGTCCCCTACATTACCCGTTACGATTTTTAACCATGCATCAAACTGAGTAATTTTTTCGTTCGTCCTTTCCACAATCGATTCTACCTTGATCATACGACGCTTAAAATCAACAAAGTCCTGATGTTGCTTGTCAAGACGTTGTTCAACTTTGTCAAAACGTTGATCAACTTTATCAAAACGTTGATCAACTTGTGCAAAGCGTTGATCAACTTGTGCAAAACGTTGATTCATTTCATCACGCAGCAGTTCAATTTGCCGTTCTGTCTGTTCAAAACGCTGTTCAACCTGCTCAATGCGCTGTCCAACCTGCTCAATACGCTGTTCAACCTGTTCAAAACGGTGCTCAACCTGCTCAATGCGGCGCTCAACCTGTTCAAAACGGTGCTCAACCTGCTCAATGCGGTGCTCAACCTGCTCAAAATGCCGATGTGTATCTTCACGTAGCAATTTGATTTCTTCTAAGAGGCGGACAGTTTCATTCTGCCCAGGCAATTGCTGGGTGACGATAGCTTTGACAGAGGTTGCAATTTCAGGTTGTTGACGTAATAATTGTGGCAATATCTCAATAAGATAATTTTGTATTTGACTAAAATCTTTTTCTGTTAGCATTTTGACCTCCAAAGTGGGTGCGATGATATACTTCACATCGTCACAATTTGCGCTTTTGTCATTTCGACGATAGGAGAAATCTGTCACCATATAAGATTTCTCCTATCGTCGAAATGACAAAAAAGTTCAGTTTATGACGGTGTCAAGTATAATCCGATTTTTTAAAAAAATCGGATTTCTAACCGAGCCAACAAAATATTATTCTTCCAAACTATAGAACTTAAGAAAACCTTGGTTTAGAGACTTTACTCCGTTTTACCGACATAGCCTTTGATATTTAACGCCTTTTGCAATTGCTCAGACAGTTGCTTAGCTTGTTCTCGTGTGGCTTGTAGTGGTGTAAGTATAACACGATGACAGTTGGCTTTATCATTGAAGACAATTTGTGCCGAAAAATGGGCGGTTTCCAAACGTTGCACTTGTTGCTTGGCATTGCTGGTTTTCCCAAAACAACCGACTTGCACTTGCCACCGTGGTGCATTTTGAGACAGCGAGTCCAAAGCCTTTTGGTACGTGTGATGACTAATCACAACAACGGCTTGTAGAAAGTCCATGTCCATATAATGATAACCTGCTTCAAGCAACACAAAATAATTATTGTCAGCTTTGTATAAAGCGGCTATTTTAGTTGCTTGGCTAAACCAAGGTACCAGTGACTCGATTTGGGATTTGGACAGTAAAAGTGCTTTCGCTTTTTTACCCTGTAAAAAAAAGCCGTCTTGTTCAAACACGATGTTGGTATCACTCATCGCAATCGGAAAGGCATAGTCAATCTGATTGTCAACCAGATACTTATTCAAATCAAAAGGCGTTTGTTGCTGTTCTTCTGTCGTCCAGTTTCCTTCTGCATCAAATAAGTCAATGTGATGGGTTTTTCTAATAACGGTTTGTTCGACAAGTTTCCCGGTGGTAATCGCGTACTGCGCTAACGACAGGAATATTTTCGACCCAAGATTTGCCCCTTGACGCCAAGGTTTTGAATATGAGCCCCCCATAAAACAACCTCAGGATGTTGGTGGGCTGCCTGCATTGATTTTTCTAAGCGTGTGGGCAGGGCAATATCATCCGCATCCATCATGGCAATCCAGTCATATTGCGCTACCTCAACACCAGCATTTCTCGCCGCTCCGCCACCCAGATGCTCCGTTTGTAATATCCTAATGCG
>LUTY01000502.1 GCA_001640045.1 Candidatus Thiomargarita nelsonii
TCCCGAAACAACGAAAATGACGTCATTTTCTGACTTGGCGAAGGTATTATTGAAGAAATAGGATTTTTAAATTTACAAAGCGCAGAGTCTGCATCATTTTCTCAACATCCGACAATATGAATCGTCTTACCACTGACTTTATGTCGCTGCCAAAAAATATTCTTATTCCAAGAAACCGTCTTTCGCCTATCAAACACAATCAGCCAGCCTTCCAGACAAGCCAGCCTATCCATATAATCGGCTAACTGTTTCTGACCTTCTTGGTAGGTTTCTTTGCTGTAACGAAGTTTCAATTCAATGGGGTATTTTATATTCTGATAATTGATATACAAATCAAGTCGTCCCGTTCCAGAGGCCATCTCTCGTAAAACTTGCCCTCCCCCATTGACCAGGCGTTGCAAAAACGCTTGTAGTATCAAGTGGGGTGCGGCTTCTTGGTATTGATAGCGTTCTACCCATATCTCACTGTTTTCTCGCCAAAATGAACGTTCCGTTACTTCGTTTGCTGAAAGGCCGTCAACAGTCGCTTCATATCAAGTTTTCCTTCGACGAGATAGGTGGGAACTGGCAAATTCTGTAGTTCCATTTGTGAACGGGATAGTGTTCATCAGGATGACAAGGGGCCTGCAATGTTAAACATTTTTTTCATGATCAATTTCCTTTGGTCAATTAAATTTTTACCTTGTAATTGAGTGCTAATTCATCACCGGGCATTCCTTGAATCCCCCAATTTGACATGGGGGTTTCAAACAGAGTGATTTCTATATCTTGTGGTTCTATGCCCACCTGTTGTTTGATTTTATCATAAAGAATTTTGATGAGTTTTTTCTTGACTTCAACCGATCTTCCCTCAAATATTGAAAACTCAAGAATGGTGTAATTTTGGCTTCTATCAGAGGGATATAGTACAACGAATTAAGAAATAAACGAATTAAGCACCAAGGGTTAATTCGTTTATTTCTTAATTCGTTGTACTATAATGAGTTCTTGATACCAAATATTTTTACTTGTGCCATTTTTATTGTCCTGAAATTACATGTAGTGATTGACAGTGGTGAAAATAGTGTGAAAAATCCTATTTATTAAATAAATAGGATTTTTTTTGACCCGTATAACGATTGACTCATAATGTCCCTCCATGGATTTTTATTATACGTCAGACTTTATAGTTCATCAAGGGTAACTAGGATGATTGTTTTTGTGGTAAAATCCAAAATAGGAGTCCAAGATTTATCTTGGACGTTTTAGGAAAAAGTCTAATGATTCAATCA
>LUTY01000503.1 GCA_001640045.1 Candidatus Thiomargarita nelsonii
TAATCAAGGTAATTTGATTAAAATTACAGATCCCAATGGTGCTGTTAAACGGCAAAAAACTCCAAGGACGTCCCTCAGCACGCTGACGTGCTTCTTCACTATTGAGCACATCATAAGGAGGAGCAATCACCGCAGCTGTATGCGAAGATTGGGGACGTAAAGCGGCAAATGGACGAATTAATGACATTTTTAATAACTCCTTGTTTTTGTTGATAAATTATTGTGCAAGCTACGCCTTGCACGGTTTTTGGCTCAGGAGTGCAAGGCGTACCTTGCACATAATCAGTTTCCTTTAGTTTAAATATAAAAATAGGACAAGTCTATTAAACATGCATATTAAATCACCAATCGATCCCTTTTTTAAAAAAAGAATAATAATCGTTAGACAGACTCACTCGAAGAAACCCTGGAGGTTGATAAGTCTCTTTATCATCTTCAGTGTAATCGTCTATTTTTTTTCAGATAGAATTCAAGACATCACATCAGAAATCCTAACAGCACAGGAGGAAATTTTAAAGCAAAGCTCACAGTCTACCGCAGAGCTAAATCCATTAGAATCCCCTCCAATTCAAGCTGTCGCAGACAATGTGAAGGCGACTGAAAAAACGAAGGAAGCCGCCGTCATAGCGGAAACTGTAGAAAATTTATTAACGAAAGCGAGGGCTCAAATTGCCAAAACACAATACACATCACCCAAAGGTGATAATGCTTATGAAACTTACCAAACTCTCTTCAAAGTAGCACCAGAACAAGCAGAGCCAATATTAGATGCTATTGTGGCGTGGTATTTTAAGGAAGCGACACAATATCTCAAGTCAGATCAAGTGATTCAACCTGAAAATGGCAATGCTTATAACATGTATCAACAACTGCGAGAAATGGCGCCACAACATCAAAGTACACAAATACTCTTAAAGCAGATTATTGATGTACTCATCCAACGTGCTCAATCGCAAATGGCTAAATATTACTACACGCGCCCAAAAGATAACAATGCTGCTAATACTTATCAACATATTTTAAAGATTTCCCCAGACAATATGGAGGCACAAAACGGGCTCAAAAAAATTGTTGATAAATATTATCGAAGGGCTGTCAGAGCACAAAAACAGGGTCGAATTCAGGAAAGTCTGGATTTTCTTGAAAGAGCTTTGCAAGTTGCGCCAGATGATCCCATTTTGAATCAACTTAAAACAGAATTAGGACTTACGCATTAGTCACCCTGACTGATCCCGCCGGTAAAATGTGGCAACGTCGCTATGATACTAACA
>LUTY01000504.1 GCA_001640045.1 Candidatus Thiomargarita nelsonii
CGCGCCGAATGACCGTCCCTTAACAGTTGAAGATATCCGTGAGGCACTTCAATGGGCCAAAACACGCGGACAATTGGAGCAACCCCTTTACCTATTCTTTATAGATCACGGAGGCACCGATAGATTCCAATTAGGCAAGCTAAGCTATATGTCCGCCCCTGAATTCAAGACGATCTTAGACGATTACCAAAGCCATACCAGTAATCAAATGGTCTTAGTCATCGATACTTGTTATTCTGGCAGCTTGATGCAAAAACTCATCACACCTAACCGCGCCATTATCAGCAGCACCGGGAACGGATTGGCTTATTTTGACCGATTGCAAAAACAAGGATTCAGCCGCTTTTTGGCCAGTGGACTACTCAAAGGCATGAACTTTTTTGAAGGCTTTCAATATGCCACTCAAAAGCAAAAACAGATGCTGGGTAATCTATCCCAAAGTACGGACTTAAATATTATCCAAGAACCCCAATTAGAAGATGGCCAAAACGGTCAATGGCTACGCCAACTCTTTCTTAACGGTTCTTTTGTCACAGCTGATATCACCCTAGCTATTGAAAGCCTCACCATTTCAACGGGCGTGCAGGCTGGACAATCCATACCTCTCAAAGCCCAAGTGGGACTTACTCAAGGCAAAGTACTCCGTGTTTGGGCGCTCATGATTCCGCCTAAAACCAATCTAGTGATGGATAGCAACGGTACACCCATTTTAGCTTACCCACATTTGCAACTGTCCCAAACTCAGGATGAGACTATTTGGGAAACCACTTGGCCTGGTGGCGTGTACAACGGCGATTACGAAATCACTTTCTATGCCGAAGATAATCAAGGCAACATCGCCAGCAGTGATAACGCCGTGGTCATCAGCGTCACAGGCGGAGTCGAGCCACCCCCACAAGCGACAGTGGAAATAATCGTCGCTCAAGAAAAGTACCGCGCCGGTGAACAGTTCAAAGCGCAATTGATTGAAAACTTAGGCTGGGGCTATGACTTATTTGCCGCCATTGTCTTGCCAGATGGCAACTTTATAGCCCTTAAAAATACCAATCAACTGGCAGCCCTCAATGAGCCGACAAAATGGCGTGGACATCGATCCCAAAATGCGCCACTGACGCTATTCGATCTCAATTTACCCAATTTACCTAAAGGTCAATACTGTCTTTATGGTATCCTGTCTCCAGAAAAGGAAAATGTGTTTGAAACCTTGAATAACTGGGTCATGGCACAAAAGTGTTTTGAAATTTAGCGTTCTCGTGCAAGGTACGCCTTG
>LUTY01000505.1 GCA_001640045.1 Candidatus Thiomargarita nelsonii
ATCGATCTGACAGATAAGATTTCTCCTTTTGTGCTGGACGGGGTTTGCAACCCCGCTCCCAATTTAGCCAGCGTCCTTCAGAAACGATACCGATAACCCCAACAGAGCCGGATTGGTGGAAACATCGTCTTTTTTGTTATTGGGGTGATCAGAGTATGTTGCGTTTTGGTCGCAATCGGAAAAAGCCCGTCAAAGTGCGACGGCTCATTACCTTGAAAAAAAGGGGATTTTTTTGGCTGGTTTTACCGGTGACTGGCAATAAGCATCCTGACTTTTTTTGCTTATCTCGCACAGAATGCATTTGTCTTGATGATGAAAAGCCAAACTCATTATATGATAAAGGTTATTTATGCCCGCGTGCTGAAACCGTGCCACAAGTAGGGTTAATAACAGAAATTGGCGTGGTTAATCACTTGACAACCCCCAAAATTCTTGAGTGGTACCAAAAACATCAAATGTCTCTCTAAATGTCAGGAAACGAAACAATGAAAAAAGAAGGCTCAGACTCGGTACTTGTGCAACTTTGGGCGCGGAGAAGTAAGTTGAGTAAGGCGGAGTGGACACAGCTTTATCGATTGGTGCGTCAGGTTCTTAAACAAAGCCGTTGCTCAACGCTGAGTGGTTTACCTTTGGATATAACGCACTATATTGATGAATTTATCTGCGATAAGGTTTTTCTTCCGACGACAAAAGAAGATTCAAAGGAGACTAAACTCCTCCATGACAATGCGTTAAAAACATTTTTTTGTAATTATCTAAAAGACTTTTTAGATGATTCTTATATTAAGAGGGCATTACCCCTAGAAGAAGCGAATGAAGATGGTGAAAGTGATGATGATGGCAAAAAAACATTAACAACGGCAGAAATGGCTGAGTTTCAACTCGATTTAGATAGTCTCTCATCAAAGGTTGAGCCAGAGCAGGTATGGGCACTTTTATCAGAGTTGGATATTGAAACCGCAAGGCAAGGGGTGATGCTTTTATTAGAGTTTGATCTTGATATAAAGCAAGCGAGGTTTTTTTTATTAGAGGCGGCACTAAACCCAAAGTGGGTGAGGCGTTTTTTAAAGGCAGGGCTGACGCGAGAGTCTGTGAGACAGTCAGCGCGTCAATTTTTCTCTGAAAATGAGAAATGGGTACACTTGTATCTCGCACTACATACTTGTGTTGACCAAAAGACTCATTTACCTCTTAAAAGCTTAGCTCAAATTCATCAAATTCCTTCACATCATCACCGTGCTAGAAAATTGGGAATTAGCCGTATAAAGGG
>LUTY01000506.1 GCA_001640045.1 Candidatus Thiomargarita nelsonii
GTTGAGCCGGATGTATATAATATATAGGCCAAATCTGATTCAATCAGATCAATAGCAGGTGATGAATTTGAAGCTGCTTGCAACACAGTTTGCCAAGTGACTTTCTTTACTTCTAAAGGTATTTTTTCCTCTAAAGCCGTATCATCAGTAAAAATAAGACATTGGACAGAAGATGACTCTGACAAATAAGGAAAAAGGCCAACAATTATTTTTGTTGTGCAAAATACCACCTTTATACTACAATTGTCAATAATAAAGGCTGTTCGTTTAGCCGGTACTGAGGGATCAAGTGGGACATAGACAGCACCGGCCTTCAATATGCCAAAAATGACCACAACGGCTTCAATGGATTTATCAAGGTATATCCCGACACGATCTCCCTTTTTAACGCCAGATTTGAGAAGAACATGCGCTACCTGATTGGAAATGAGTTCTAACTCTCGGTAACTTATGCAGTTACCTTTATAAATGATGGCTTCTTTATTTGGAGAAAGTTTTGCACTTTTATCTAAAAGTTGGTGTATCAAATGTGTCATTGCGTTAGTTGAAAAGTGTTTTATTGTTATAATCGCAAAAATTGCGAAATAATCTGCCGCTGGAGTTCAGAAGTCCCCGAATAGAGCGTACTACCATGAGCATCCCTCAATTCCCGTTCCAATTCCAATTCAGTTAAATAGCCGTAGCCACCATGAATTTGGATGGCATCCGTACAGCACTGTATCCAAGATTCACTAATATAAAGCTTGGCCATAGCGGCTTCCATAATAGCCGGTTTTCCTATTTTTTTTAACCAGCCCACTTTGTAAATCATAGCTTTGGCGGTTTCGAGCCTCAGTTTCATGTCCACAATCTTATTGGCAACCAATTGAAATTTGGCAATAGGTTGACCAAATTGCTGACGTTGTCTGGCATATTGAATACATTGTTCCAGTAATCTCTCCATGGTGCCAACCGCACTAGCAAGTATAAAGCCACGTTCCCATTCCATACTATGGCTAAAGAGGGTGACACCTGAGCCTTCTTTACCCAGCCTATTTTCAACCGGCACGACACATTGATCAAGGGTAAGTTCTCCCATCATAGCCGTTCTCAAGCCCATTTTAGAGACTTTTCGTTTAACCGAAAAACCGGGCAATCCTTTTTCCACAATAAAGGCGGTGAGTCCACGTTTGCCTTTTGAGGGGGCAACTGTGGCAAGGACAATAATGACATCCGCAATGGGACCATTGGTCACAAAAATTTTATTGCCATTTAAGAGATAGGTATCG
>LUTY01000507.1 GCA_001640045.1 Candidatus Thiomargarita nelsonii
GCTGAAAAATAATAAATCATTTATCATCGTTTGAAATGATCGATTGGTTATAATCCCATGTATCACTATGATAGCGGCTAAACTGATTCCCAATATATTTGGTAATCGGGCAAAAACGCTGATTCCCAATAAAAATCCACTCATCATCAAAAAAGTTCGTGAATCTTGACGTATTCCTTCCATCAGCGTCCAGGCTCCGGCGATATATAGCAAAGAAGTCATGGTGTTATAGTTAAACCAATTTCCACTACGGTTAGTCGCTACCAATAAAGTTATAAATAAAACCCATCCGAGTACATACTTTGAACTATATGGCTTGAATAGACGATATGTCAAATAAAAACATATCCAAATCATGAAAACCCAAAGTAATTTAAATCCAATTACGCCAAGATTTCCAAACCAATTCCACCATATCGCTCCAATGACATTAGTTAGCCAAGTGATATAGACAGAGGCAATCTGATTATCTTCAAAAAATAATTGATAATTAGACAGGAAAAAACCAGTATCTGTCACATCAAGTCCTTGCCATATCAAGAGTAGAGGATATATAAACGATAACAAATAAGGAATATTTTCTTTATTTATTATTTTATTTTGTGTCAAAAACATTTTTTATGCCCCATTAAAAATTATGGATTATTTTTATGATGAATTTTAATTCATCTTCAGTGATATCATTAAAAAAAGGTAATCGTACTAATCGGTTACTCACATTTTCCGTAACGGGACAATGATATTGTTCACCGCCTAGTTTGCGCCCCATATCAGATTTATGCAACGGCAAGTAGTGAAAGACGGCTGAAATCCCATTTTCTTTCAGATAGTTTATAAAATGGGTACGAGTTTCCAACGAAGGCATCAATAGGTAAAACATGTGATAGGCTTGTTGACAATGCTCAGGTATGATAGGAAGGCGTACATCGTTTGCAATAGCCCAATCTTTTAACTGTTCATAATAATAATCCCAAATAGTTTTGCGTTTTGTCTGAATTTTATCAATTTCATTGAGTTGGGCATGAAGGAAAGCGGCGAGAATGTCGGAGATAACATAGCTGGAACCTTTATCTACCCATGTGTATTTATCCACTTCTTGGCGAAAAAATCGGGAGCGATTGGTGCCTTTTTCACGAATAATTTCAGCCCGTTCTATATAGGATGAGTCGTTAATGAGTAATGCGCCGCCTTCACCACAGGTAATATTTTTCGTTTCATGAAAACTTTGGGTTGCAAATGTACCAAAGGTGCCTAAATATTTTCCTTGG
>LUTY01000508.1 GCA_001640045.1 Candidatus Thiomargarita nelsonii
CAATAGTGGTGCGCGTCGAATAAAATGTATCAAAGTTCTCGGGGGCTCACACCGCCTATTCGTTCCTCAGCCGAAAGTCTATCAAGTGGTTTAAAACAGACGCTGGAACAGTTACCAAAACTATTTCAAGTGTTAACGCCTGAACAACAGGAGAAATTTTTTGCTTTACTTGAAGACTCACTACAGAGTAAAGTCACTCTGACTGTCAAAGAGAAAAGAGCCGCTAAAAAAACAATTACAGCGGAATTGAAAAAATCTGGCATCGAAAAAAGTCGTGTTTTTACGGATACCTTTATTAGCCTTGGTATCTATGAACACGCGGATCAATATTTGTCGCTGCTTAAACACCCACACAGTGATTTGATTTTTGATGCCGCCTATCAACTTTCTACTCTCACGAGGAGTACGAGAAACATAAAGACTGCGGTTGAACGGGCTTCTAAGGTGATTTTTGCCTTGAAAACCTTTGCCCGCTTTGATCAGAGTGGCGAAAAAATCGCGTCAAATTTGCAATACGGACTAGAAACGGTCTTGACGCTGTACTACAATCAAATCAAACATGGCGTTGATCTCATCAAAGAGTATGAGGAGATACCAGCGATTCAATGTTATCCAGACGAACTGAATCAAGTTTGGACAAATATTGTGCATAATGCACTTCAAGCCATGGAGAACAAGGGTACTCTAAAAGTGGCTATCTCCCAACGAGATAATTATGCTGTCGTCTCAATAACCGATAGTGGCAAAGGTATTCCAGACGACATGAAAGATCAGATATTTACGCCATTTTTCACCACAAAAGGTGCTGGTGAAGGCAGTGGTTTGGGACTTGATATTGTCAAAAAAATTGTTGACAAGCATGATGGGAAAATTGAGGTTGAAAGCGAGGTTGGCAAGGGAACAAGCTTCTCAATTTTGCTGCCCCTGTAGGCGATAAATCGCCTACTACGAACTAGTGTGAGCGTTTTTTTTGGAGTGCAAGGGGAACGATCACGGGTCGTGATCGTTCTCCTTGCCTCAAAAAAAAATTGAGGAGGAACTATTTTGACTGAACAAGTGATTCTGTGTGTTGATGATGAGGAGATGGTACTCAATAGTCTTGAGATGCAACTCAAAGAGCAATTCGGAGATAAATATATCTACGAATTGGCTGAAAATGCTGAAGATGCTCTGGAAATTATCGAAGAACTCGATGAAGAAGGAACAGAAGTGCTTATCATTGTCTCTGACTGGCTGATGCCGGGTATCAAAGGAGATGAGTTTCTCAT
>LUTY01000520.1 GCA_001640045.1 Candidatus Thiomargarita nelsonii
ATCAGGTTGTTGCTGTCGATCTTGCCGGGCATGGACACTCTGCTATGGATAGAATGACTTATACAATGGAATCTTTTGCATACGATGTCAAAGCGGTTGTTGATGCGGTGAATGCTGATAAAGTAATACTTATTGGCCATTCCATGGGGGGGCATATTATCGCAAGGACCGCTCGGTTGATGCCTAAGAGAGTTATAGGTCTTATTGTGGTAGATACGTTGCAAGATGTTGAGGCTTTCTTCCCTGAGGAACAGTTCAAGGCAATACTCAAGTCCTTCCAGGAAGATTTTAAGAGTCATACAGAGGCGTTTGTAAGAGCTGAAATGATTCGTCCAGAAGATTTAGACACTATGTTGACTTCATGGATTGTTAGTGATATGGCTGCCGAGCCAAAACAAGTTGGTATTAGTGCGTTATCTGAGTATCTGATACAGTTTGTCACGGGCGAAATTCCATCCGTATTTAAGGAAGTCAAAGTACCATTTTTTGGTATAAATAGCGATTTGGTGCCCACAAATGTCGAAATAAATCGAAAGTATATTCGGCATTATGATGTAACAATTATGACTGAAGTTGGACACTTTCCTATGCTTGAAAAGGCACAGAAATTTAACCTCATAATGAAAAAAGCGGTAAATAAAATACTTTTTTTTAAACAAAGTAATTAATTATTGGTTAGGTGATTGATTGCTTTGGTTCCAGCGTTGGAACCAAGAAATGCAAATCCCACATCTGTTCTTGAGTGTTTAATTGACTGTTGCCTCTATAAAATTGATTGTCCCCCTTTTAATTAGTTTGGGGGATTGAAAACCCGCGTTAGATATGAGTTCGTAGTATTCGTCTTCAGTTCGCAATAGACGGTCAAAAAGAAGTAATAGAGCTAAACTCAACGAGATTTCATGAATTGTCTCATCCTGATTCGGTAACACAAAATCCATTATCAACAATTTTGCCGACGGGCTCATTGCAGCGCGACAATTTTTCAGGATTTTGAGGGCATTCTCATCGTCCCAATTGAGCAATACCCGCGACAGAATATATAATTCTCCGCCCTCTGGTATGGTGTCAAAGAAATCGCCTTCAATAATCTGGCAGCGTTCACTCACACCTGCCTCATTCAATAATTTTTCTGCCTCATCGATAACATGAGCCTGTTCAAAGAGCGTCGCTTGTAAGTTTTGATGCTTTTTTAAAACCGCAGCCGTTAATATACCAGTGCCCCCCCCAACATCGATAAAATGCTTGATTGATGAAAAATCATATTCATTCAGGAGAGGGAGGTTTCTATCCCTCGTTATTTCTTCTACCCACTGGTTAAAATGAGTATTAGCCTCGGTATTTTGACCAAGGTATTCGTAAATACCCATCTGAAATGTTTTGTCAAAAGCGGCTTTGCCAGTCTGAAGACTATGCAATAAATTTCCCCAGGTTGGATAATGAAGACTACCCACACTCAATGCGGTACCTACCAAGGAATTAGGCGTATCAGAGCGTAGATAAGAACCAAAAGGTGTTAATTGATAACCCCCCTTTTTATCGACAGTCACAAACCCCAAGTAGATCATAAAACGCATGATATGGTGGAGAACTTTTGCATTAACACCCAGTTCAAGTGCCAATTCTTCGCAAGTTTTGGCAGCGTTATTTAAGTGATCAGCCAATCCCAGTTTGGCAGTGACATAAATAACTTGGGTCACATTGAATCCATAAAATAATTCCAAGACTCTTTCAGGTGGTATGGGTTTTATTGAGCTGCCTGACTCAAATGAGTTTGATTGGTTAGATGACATTTTTTTTAATTCCTTTATTAGTTGGATAAGTCAAAACCACTGCTGCTCTCCGGTTTTGACTTATCGACAGGGTACATTATTTATTCAAAACAGCTTTTCAACCGTTTAGCTATCACTTGGACATGGGGAGCATAATTCATGGTAATGTGATTGCCGGGAACATCAATCACTTCCATACCTTGCTGAGCAAATCCTGACCAAGCGCGTTCCGCATTCTTGGCATTGATATAAACATTTTCCTCCAGAGCCCGGAAAAAAATAATTCGGCCCGGATAAACTCGCGGTTTATAGTCCCTCGCCGCCTGCTTATTTTGTTTGAAAATCTTGAGAAGATCGTGGATATGCTCCTGCGGTTGACTTAATTCGTCCAAATGCATAGAGACATTCTCTCCACTATTAAGTATATACTTTATAATTTCTTCATCCGTTTTAAGGTTGAATGTGGTTTGATTGCTGGATACAGGGCTATCTATCATGGCAAGTAGTGCCACTTTTTGACCCAATGCTTGGAGTTGTTGGGCTATCTCAAAAACCACCATACCCCCAAGAGATGAACCGCCAAGATAATAAGGCCCTTCAGGTTGGCGAACACGTATAGCCTCAAGATAGTGAGCGGCCATTTCCTCAATACTGCTAAGTGGTGCCGCTTCACCTAGCAAACCTTGTGCCTGTATTCCATAAACAGGCTGTTCTGGCTCTAAATGAAGTGCCAAATCACGATAGATGTAAACGTTCCCACTAACGGGATGTACTAAGAATAAAGGCTTTTTCAGATTGTCACCCGTCTGTATTTCAACCAAGGAAGAAGGCAACGTCTGGGGTGTCGGTTGAATTTGCTCAATTAAGCCCGCTATTGTCGGTGTGTTTAATAGACTGTTTGCAGAAATGTCTATTTGTAAGGATTCACGGATTTTTGAAATAAGTTGAAATGCCAGTAAGGAATCTCCTCCCAAATCAAAAAAGTCATCATGGATACCCACTTTTTCAATACCTAAAAAAGATTGCCAGATTTCAATCAACTTTTGCTCAAGCTCATCGCGCGGGTGTACTTGTTTGACCAATCTGTTTTGAACAGCCGCTTTTAAACTATTGATGTTATGCTCAATTCGAGACTGTAAATGGCGTGTTGATACTATAACTTGCGGCGATGTACTCCCAAGAATGCGGTTAAAAACAGCTATGCCTTCTGTAGGTAATATCCCTTCATTGATGAGGTTTTGTTGTTCATCCTTTGTCATGGCTGCATTTTTGCCATTTCCAGAATCAACGATCTTACTAAGTTTTCTGGCAGTCTTACTTGAAGGCTGGTACTGAGCTGCCAAAGTTTTGATGCTTTCTTTCTCTTCTAACGAAACGATAATTTTGCCAATATGCTTGGCACTCGCCATGTACTCAAAGGCATTTGTCACTTCTGTTGCGGAAAACACACGATAAGGAAGCGCACTGAAATGTCCCTCATTGAAGTGCTGTACCACCTCTCGGAAAATAGCATTAAATTGAGGTATGTATGAACTGATATTGATGGCCGTGAACGATAAACATTTCTCAAAGGGTTGTAAGCCTAATGGCGTGTTGTTGTAAATGTCTCGAACACCAAGTTCTAAAAAACGTCCTAAGTGAGCAAGTATTTCAAGGCTTTTGGAGATAAATTCTCCTCCTAATGAATTCAATACCACATCGACACCCTTACCCTCTGTATATTCCATCACTTCATTGGCAAAGTCCAATGACCGTGAATCCATTACATGTTGAATTCCAATGGAATGGAGAAATTCTCGTTTTTCAGAATTGCCGGCAGTCGCAAAGATTTCAGCTCCGATCCATTGAGCAATCTGGACTGCTGCTAAACCAACACCACCTGATGCCGCATGGATCAAGATACGCTCTCCTTTGCAGAGTCTACCAACTTTGATAAGCGCGTAATAAGCCGTCATAAAAGCTGTTGGAATAGTCGCTGATGCTTCAAAATTGA
>LUTY01000510.1 GCA_001640045.1 Candidatus Thiomargarita nelsonii
TCCACCATTTGTCGCCTGAGAGGCCATTCGATCAATTGACTGGTATCACCATCTGGGGCTTTGTAACGTAGGCGCAAAAATGCCAATTCATTGCCATGTTTTTTATCATCTGCCTTTTCGCCATAGCGCAGATTTTCGATGCGTTCTCCGCCACTGCCCACTAAAGCAATTTCATACAAAGCCGTGACAGTATGCCCGGCCCCAATTTCTCCAGCATCAACCTTGTCATTGCTAAAATCTTCGCGCTTTAACATGCGATTTTCATACCCAATCAAACGATATTCTGCCACAGTTGCGGGATTAAATTCAATCTGAATTTTAACATCTTTGGCAATGGTGTTGAGGGTAGAGGACATTTCATCTACTAACACTTTTCGCGCTTCGTTGAGGTTGTCAATATAGGCATAATTGCCATTACCGGCATCGGCTAATTGTTCCATCAAGTGATCATTATAATTGCCCGTGCCAAAACCGAGCGTTGTCAAGGAAATCCCGCTCTTGCGTTTTTCTTCGATGAGATTTTTCAGTGCCTCAAAATTGACGGTGCCAACATTAAAATCGCCATCAGTTGCCAACAAAACGCGATTAATGCCATCCTTGATAAACGCTTGTTCAGCGACAGCATATGCAAGTTGTATGCCCGCTCCGCCATTGGTTGAGCCGCCAGCACTCAAACGATCCAAAGCGGCGATAATTTTGCGCCTTTGATTGCCCGGTGTGGGCTCTAACACTAAGCCAGAGGCACCAGCATAGACGACTAAAGAGACTTTATCTTTTGTCGTCAATTGCTGAGTCAGCATTTTCAAAGAGGATTTGAGCAATGCCAATGGACTTTGCATTGAGCCTGAGACGTCCACTAAAAAAACTAAATTGGTGGGTGGTAAATTGTCCTTGGGGATGTTGTATCCTTTGATGCCGATGTGTAGTAAATGCGTTTTTGGATTCCAAGGGGTTGGCGCGATTTCGGTGGTGACTTTAAAGGGCGGATCAATACTGTCTGGCAGTGGATAGTCATAGCTAAAATAGTTGATCATCTCTTCAACACGCACCGCGTCATGTTGAGGTAACTGTCCATCGTTCAGCATACGGCGCACGTTGCTATAGCTACCGGTATCTACGTCAATGCTGAAGGTTGAGACAGGGTGCTCGCTGACTCGTTTGATGGGGTTGTCGTCAAAATGGGCGTAGTTTTCACGATTTTGGGGGGGGATGGGGGCATGTTCCATTTTAGTACGTGCATCGTAGCTACCGCCAATCAAAGCA
>LUTY01000511.1 GCA_001640045.1 Candidatus Thiomargarita nelsonii
GTTGACGGTTAAGAATGTCTCGCCCAATTTGCCAATAAAGTAATATTAATTCACGGTTAACAGAAAGAGCGGCGCGTACTTGAACATAACGGATGCGTTCTTTCAAATCTTGTAGAAAGTCTTCATAGCCTTTTAGGGGTGATAATTCGTTTGGCATAGCTACCTTGGAATGCTTGTAAATAAATAGGCGATAAATCGCCTACTACGAACCAGGGCTACAAGTTCGTAGTAGGCGATTTATCGCCTCACTGTGACAATATTATCAATATCTTCTATACTCACTTCCATTTTAGCAAAGTGTTCTTTCATCGTCTCATAGTGGCTTTTAGAAATCATAAAATTTTCTGAAACTTCTTGGTTTTCTGACACTTCAATAAATTCAGTCATTTTAAATTGAATAAACTGAAATACTTTTAACAGAATAGTCGTTTCACCTTTTTCAATAAGTTCTTTTACTTTCTTATTGATTGGCGGAACATGAGTATATTTTTTCTCGATATATTTTGAAAAAATGACCTTAAATAAAGCTAATACATAGATCAGATGACTTGATTGTACTTTATCAAAATCACCATCGCTTGTAGACGCTATAAGCATCAGTAGATACATTGAACACAACATATCTTCAAACTTGGTATTTTCATTGAAAACAACTTCATACAAACCGCTCGGATGCTCGTTATGAGATAAGAAAAGCAGATTTTTACTCCCGCCTTTCATTTGACTATTTTATGTGACTCTGTAATTTAGATAATTTTTTATTGAAGTGTTCGTTATTTGTCAGCTTCTTATATCCACGCATAATCGTACTAAAGTTATTTAAAGCATATCCCACTTCCTTTGCACTTATCTCTTTCAAAGCGTTATTGCGATTATTCCATTTTGACTGAATGACGTAAAAAACCGTATTCCCTCGGCTATCTGGCGTATCAAAAATGATGTCACAAGAGCCATCACTGCTACCTTCTGTGATATAAGGTAAATAGTTAGTGGTTTTACCATAAAACTCTAAAAACCAGATAAGAAAGGCATAAGCTTTTTGCCCCGTTTTTGAGTTTTCTCGGTTTTTTATTTCCGGATCATTTTTATATTTTTCGATGATCTCGATTAATTGTTTGTCAATAATGTCGTAAAAATATTTGGTGAGCATTTTTAAAAACCTCTCTTTTTCTGGTTCCCATGGTAGGAGTCAATGCCATATCGTGCAGGCAAACCTGCGGGGAGACTAATACCCCGCAGGTTAATTTTGAACGATATGGCATT
>LUTY01000512.1 GCA_001640045.1 Candidatus Thiomargarita nelsonii
AATTGTGGTATCGGTAAAGCAGTGAAATTGGGCAAAACCACTTGTATGCTTTTTTTCTCTCGGCGTTTTGCCCGACGAAATTCCTCAAGACAAAATTGCCAAATGGCTAAGGCTTGTAGAATGGTACTTTTACCGCTGCGCCCCACCAGTAAGTCAAAATGAGAAAATTCATACGTTTGTTCAGAAATGCTCTTAAAATGGCGTAGTGTCAACTCGGTAATCACATCATCACCTCAAATGGAAATCTATTGCTTTTTTTTTTGCAGGACGCGGAGCGTCCTGGCAGGCATGATCTCCGCTCTGCTCCGTTACTTCGTTTCCCACGCCGAGCGTGGGAACGAGAAGTAATTAGGTTTATCCTTTTTAAATATAATCCTTGTAGTTATTTTTGTATGATATTATCATGCTGATAACACATTTACCATTAAGGAATGCTTAAAATGAATTTTGATGATTTCGATACCAAAATGCGGCACTTTGAAACCGCTTATGATTATTGTGTCTTGCCCGACATTTATATGGTTGCCCGACTGGATGGCAGAAATTTTACTCGGCTGACTAAAGAGATACATCAGTTTGATCGGCCTTTTGATAGTCAATTTCGTGATTATATGATTGAAACGGTTAAACATTTAATGAATTCTGGTTTTAAAGTCAGCTATGCCTATACGCAGAGTGATGAAATTTCTTTGTTGTTTGATCTCAATGAAGATACCTTTAATCGCAAAATCCGCAAATATAATTCGGTGCTTGCCGGTGAAGCCAGTGCGAAATTTTCATTATTGTTAGGGGATATAGGCTGTTTCGATTGTCGAATATCGCAATTACCAACGACAGATTTGGTGGGTGATTATTTTCGCTGGCGACAGGAGGATGCTCATAGAAATGCCTTGAATTCACACTGTTATTGGATTTTGAGAAAAAATGGCAAATCGCAGCGAGCGGCGGCTGGGACTTTATTAGGTTTGTCTGTCTCCGATAAGAATGAACTCTTATTTAGATACGGCATTAATTTCAATGAATTACCAAATTGGCACAAAAGAGGGGTTGGTTTGTATTGGGAAAGTTATGAAAAAGAGGCAATGAATCTAAAGTTGGGGACACCTGTGACGGCAACTCGGAAACGTATTAAATGTGAATTGGATTTACCAATGAAGGAGGAATATTCGCAGTTTTTGTTAAAAATGAGGTAGGTAGTCCCTACAACAATGCCATTAAGTTAAGGGCAACCACAAGGGATTGCCCCTACAAAGGACCGCAT
>LUTY01000513.1 GCA_001640045.1 Candidatus Thiomargarita nelsonii
GGGATAATTCATCTGGAGAAGCGGCATCAATCAAACGCTGATTTTGTGCGGCTAACTGTTGCTCAATAGCGCTTAACTTATTCTCCAAAGAATTTTTTAACTCAACTTGAGCCTGCTTAAAATCCCGCAGATCAAACAACATACCCTCTTGCCGTAAAGCGGCTAAAGTACGCTCAAAACGAGGATTATCGCGCAACTGCTCGCGCAAGAAAAATAATACCGCATGACCTAATAAATTTTTATAGGCCAAAAATTTTATTAATGAGGGATTCAAAACCTCAGCGGTTTGCGCCACCGACTGAAGATGCTCTAATAACAACTGAGACAAATTAGCGATTTCACAATCTTGCAACAAAGCGGCTAACTCCGGCTCAGACAAACCAAATTGTTCAACTTGAAATAAATGATCTTTGTGCTCAGCCAAGGCGCGACAATTAACCATACATTCATTACGGAATTGTTGCAAAGCCTCAGCTTGCAAGCCCTCCGATTCAGCAAAAGGCTGTAAATAAACAGAAAATACTTGAGCAGAAAACTCAGACTCAACCCGACTTTGAGTCACTTTCTGAATAAAAGAGCGCCAACTCTCATCAGATGCCAAGCCAGCGGCAATAGCACTAAGCGCATAAGCATAGCTATTCTGATAAGCCTGCGTCATCTCATAAGCGCTCAACTCAAACTGATCCTTAAGCACCTCATAAACATCCCCAGCCCCAAAGGCTTGTAAAAAGGGACTATTTAATATGGCACCTAAAGTTTTATGGATTATAGATTTTAATGACATTATGAATATAATTAACTAACGCGATATGCAACTTTCTGGGCAACCACAAGGGATTGCCCCTACAATATTCATACGTTGTAGGGGCAATCCCTTGTGGTTGCCCTTTCTCTACTACAAGGATGATAGTCAAGTTGCGGATAGGATAACACAATCAGTTAACTAATTAAACATCTTTTGATAAGGGATCGGTTTATCATAGGCGATAAATCGTCCAAGATAAATCTTGGACTCCTACCAAAAGGAAAATTCTAAGTTCGTAGTAGGCGATTTATCGCCTACCGACTGGCACGAGATGGCATTAATGCTCAAAAGACTCCTTGAACCTTTAACTGCTCTAAAAACTTTTCCAATGGAATCGCTTTTTCTATAGTTATCCAGAAAAATCCGTTGGTCCTAAACCTCTGAGGTTTGCCAAACCTCTGAGGTTTTTGGCCAAAATATTTATCTGGAATACTATAGCATTTTCTATCTCGATT
>LUTY01000514.1 GCA_001640045.1 Candidatus Thiomargarita nelsonii
AGAAATAAAGGTAGGCAAATAGGTGAAGTGAAATTTTTTCATACCATCGCGGGCTACCTGGAATGTATAGCTGTCACAGGGCTAACATCATAAAATCCAGAGCAATAAAGGTGAAGATCAAGTTTTTTTTAATTGAGCCTCACATTTTTTTTAAAGCCTCGTCTAATTATGTAGAAGGCGTAAATTTAACTAATATAAGGAGAAAAATGAAAACACAACACCTAATGGCTTTTGCCTTGATTATGGGATTGAATACCAGCTATTCCAGCGCGGTGGCACAACAGTGTACTGCCACGGTTGCAAATAATCTGGATATCCATATCCCCGCCGCGATTTATCAACCCGAATCAGGTGAAAAACTGAATTTGTGGGCAGAATTGAAATTTTCCGGAACTGATGCCGACGGAAATCTTATCTAATGGTACCTTGTACCGGACATTTGACAGAAATAAAGGTAGGCAAATAGGTGAAGTGAAATTTTTTCATACCATCGCGGGCTATCATTCCCGAAACAACCTCACTACCCCGATTTTTAAATTGGCGAAGGTATTGTTTAAGAAATAGGATTTTTAGATTGCTACTCATGGTAGTCTAACGAGAATTTTGTACTACCTAACACTAAAAATCCCCATCTGTGTCGGCGCACCCACGATGGGATCTTCCTCGCCAATCGCTAAAAATCGCACAGAATATCTGAATTTATCAGCGATGCCATTCGCCCAAGTCTGAAATTCCTTACGTGTCCATTCAAAACGGTGATCACTATGACGCAGTTTGCCCGCATTTTCAAATTTGACATTGTATTCTATATTGGGTGTTGTGATAATAACAGTCTTGGGGCGCGTAAACGCAAATAATATCCGTTCAAAAGCAGCAAGTCTTGCTAAATCAAAGTGTTCAATCACTTCTACCACAGCCGCTGCATCATAACCATATAAACGCTTGTCGCGGTAGATCAGCGAGCCATGAATGAGTTTAATACGATTTTTTTGTTGTAACCGCTCTTGGGCGATTTCCAAAGCGCGGCTGCTAATATCCACGCCAACAATTTCCTCAAAAAAATTATCCTTCAATAAGGCACGCAGCAATTTGCCTTCACCGCAACCGAGATCAAGGACACGTTTTGCCTGACTATTTTTCAACACCGCGATGACGGTGCCAAGCCGTTGTTCATTTAGGCTGATTTTTTCCTCAATGATGGACTCTTCATCATCATGCTGGGCTTGGGTGACATCCGGCTCTGGCTCATCTTCATCACTC
>LUTY01000515.1 GCA_001640045.1 Candidatus Thiomargarita nelsonii
GCCCCAGTGTAATGCGGGGGATATGCTGACCGACTCACTAGATTAGCATGATGGTTAAAAATTTAAGGTTACCACTGTCAAGAAGGCTGAATTGGTACGATAAAAACAAAAAAAATCAAGACGTAATAACTAATAGAACGCGCCAGTGTCCTAGTGACTGGAGTTGTGATGTTCTAAACCTTAAAAAGTACAACCATTGAGACAAACATGTTATTCTGAATGCCCAGAATACCTTCGGGGTTTGTTTGCTGATGAGGGTACACAATAATAATACAAGTTCTCCAGAAATCAGGATGTAATTTCTGCTAGAGAAGCCGTGTGACTTGGAAACTGTCATGCACGGTTTTGGAGACCAGTCCCTTATGGCGACATAAGGGGCTGAGTTTAACAGAAATAAACGAATTAAAATCAATAGGTTTTTACTTATCTTTTATTATAAACAATCCCTGTAGTTACATCGGCTCGTCCAAAATAAATTTTGGACTCCTAAGCTATTTAACCATATAAAATATAAGTAAAAGACCCCAAAAAAAATCGAGCAGGGGGACACCCCCTGCACCCCCGCCAAAGGCTCAAAACCCAAAACACAAGCGTTACAGCCTGGCAAGCCGAAACCCCACGACGCCGTAGCGGTCAGCCGACGACCCCCAGAAGCGGTACGCCGAGCGCACCCCCGACGGCCCGCCGTTCCAGTCGCCGCCACGCAGGGACAAACGGTTTGATTTTTCTACCTTTTTGCTTCAAAAAAACTTGGCGAAAAACCCTTCTTGTTTTTCTTCTTCGTCTTTCCAAACACGCCCATCACTAGGCGCCCCCTCATAGCTATCATGCCAAGAATCAGCACACCACTCCCACACGTTCCCGTGCATATCATACAATCCAAAAGCATTCGGCGGAAAGCTTCCTACGTCAGTTGTTTCACTACGATAAAACCCGTAGTTAGCCAAAGCCGTAGTAATCGTCTCCCCAAAATAAAAGGGCGTAGTCGTACCCGCACGACAAGCATATTCCCATTGCGCTTCACTCGGCAAACCATACCTTTTACCCGTTTTTTCGGAAAGTCGCTGACAAAAGGCAACCCCATCATGCCATGAAACTCTTTCCACTGGACGATTCTCCCCTTTAAAGCGAGACGGATTATTCCCCATAACCGCCTCCCACTGCGCTTGAGTGACGAGATATTTGCTCATATAGAAGGGCTCTATTGTCACTTTATGTTGTGGCTCTTCACTGCTTATTCGGCCTTCTTCATTTTCAGG
>LUTY01000516.1 GCA_001640045.1 Candidatus Thiomargarita nelsonii
TGCTGCCCCCTATCGCCTTGGTTTAACCGCGACTTATCCTCATGAAGATAATTTTCGTTCTGCCCAGACTAAATCAACTAAATCAAAATCGACTGGACAATTACAATTGTTTAAGGCATTGAATCCTTTTGATCCAGTGGGTTTATTAAATGAATTAGTTGGTCCGGTCATTTATCGCAAACACATTGACGAATTGACAGGCGAACAATTAGCGGAATATCGTACTCAACGTATTCGAGTTGATTTATATGAAGCTGAAAAAAAGGCTTATGAGACTGCCTATGGGACTTATATTGGTTATGTACGAGACAACCATTTGCGAGAAAGTCATGGTACCAGATGGTGGCATGAATTTACCCGTCGCAGTGCCTTTGAAGCAGAAGCGCGTCGCGCTAAAGTGGCGGAATTGAAATGGAAAGGAATTATTTATCAAGCTCAAGGTAAACTTGATATACTTGATCAATTATTGCGTACACATCGCCAGCAAGCGATGCTGATTTTCACTGCTCACAACCGTTTTGCCTATCGCATTTCTCGACAACACCTGATCCCCGTCATCACGCATCAAACTAAAGCGGCTGAACGTAAAACTATTTTAGAAAATTTCCGCGCTGGTAACTATAAAGTGATTGTGACAACTAAAGTCTTAAATGAGGGGATTGATGTGCCAGTGGCTAAAGTCGCGGTGATTTTGGGTGGCAGTGCCAGTGATCGAGAATATGTGCAACGTTTAGGGCGAGTATTACGCAAGCAGGGTAACGCTGAGGCTGTTTTGTATGAAGTGATTGTCCGTAATACGGCGGATGAGCGGATTTCGGAGCGGCGGCAGCCGCGTTCTTAAGTCAAAACCGTCAATAACTACAAGGATTGCATGTAAGAAAGGATAAAACGGATGGGCGTTTAAGTTGGAGTCCAAGATTTATCTTGGGCGGCCCAAGATAAATCTTGGACTCCGAAAGACTAGCTCGCCTTAAAGACATCTTGCACCGTCTTTGCAGTCAATAACTGTTCTGAACACTTCAAAAGAGCCTCTGAGTCTAAATGGTCAATCGTTGCCCGTAAGGAGGCCGGTAAAACACCAAATTTCTTTTCCAACATATGGACTAAAATTTTAGCTTCTCCTATCTCTTCTCCTTTCGCTTTTCCGTTCGCCTCAGCGGTTCGATACCAATTTTGCATTCTTTCATATAACATAGTCTTCATCTCCTGTAATTCGACGACTTCGGGTATTTCTACATTGGGTACATTTTTGGGTAACA
>LUTY01000517.1 GCA_001640045.1 Candidatus Thiomargarita nelsonii
AGGTGAGATGATTTATGAGCATACTGATGATACGGTGATTCAACGCTTTGACGATTTAACAAGCTTGGCTGCGTATTACGAAATCCCTTACACCGGGTTGCATCATACACTAACACGTTATAATCAAGCGGTTATAGACGGTCATGATGCTGCTTTTGCTAAACCCATTGTGGCACAAGCGAAACCTTTGCAAGCCCCCTTTTATGCCTTGCGTCTACAACCTAAAGCACACTCCACCATGGGAGGAGTACGGATTAATCCCCAAGCGCAAGTATTACGTCGCAATGGGCAAGTGATTCCAAACTTATATGCTGCGGGTGAAGTTTGTGGTGGCATTCACGGTGTATCACGTTTAGCCTGTTGTGCAATTACCGAATGTTTAGTGTTTGGACGTATTGCAGGACAGCAAGCCGCCCTCAACTCACAATAGTTAGCCCACTATAAAAGTATAAAAGAGGAGCCTCTTGCAAAACTCATAAAATGTTGTTTCGGGAATGAGGGACGATTTCCCGAAACCAAGACGCAGCAATAGTTTCGGGAAATCCTAACGTCATTCCCGAAACAACAAACAAGGGTTTTGCAAGAGGCTCAGAGCCGAAAACGTAGAGCATACATCATGAGCGCACAACAATGCATTGAACATACCCGTTTATTCCAATACCCGTATAATGTTTTGGATGCCACCTTACGCGATGCCGGTTATATGAATGATTGGGCATTTTCACGTGAGGAGATTTTTACCGTCGTTGGCGGAGTTGCAAAAACGGGCGTAGAAGCCATTGAAGTAGGCTACATCAGTGATAAACCGAATCGTCCACTAGCGGCCTGTTGTCGTGCCGAATTATTGCATGAATTGCATGAGCATATCGGCGGCAGTAGCAATCTGGCAACCATGATTAGCCTGACCGAAAAAAAGCCTGCGAGTCTATTTGCCAGTCGTCATCAAGTCTTGGATTTGGTACGCATTCCCAGTACCTTTGAAGAAGTTTCAATGGCTTTAAACGTGGCTGAAGCCGCAAAGCGTTATAAAATTGCTTGTAGTTTCAATTTGGTAAACATCTCCACCCTCACTGATGCCCAATTGATCTATATTGTGAATGAGGTTAAACAAGCGGCTGTGGTGGATATCTTTTATCTCGCAGATTCGCGTGGAGCCTGTCGACCTGAAGAAGTAACGCATATTGTTAGCGTTGTGCGCGAACACTGGGACGGTATCTTGGGTTTTCATGCTCATGATAATACCGGCTTTGCAACCGTGA
>LUTY01000518.1 GCA_001640045.1 Candidatus Thiomargarita nelsonii
CTTTAGTAAATAACGCCTTGGCTTGTTTTAAATCGCCCTGCGAAGACACGACACTCCCTAAGCCAATCGCCACACGACTATATTCTGGTGAAGAGACGGAAATGCGTTTTGATAATTGCAGCGCCTGCCCTATCAATTCCAAATTGGCAGAACTATATTGCGTCAATTCATCACGCGGCTTAATTTCCAGCGATAAATCGGCACGCGCCATCAATTGTTGAACGATGGCTAAAATTTGTTCAGTATCACTTTTAATGCCCCCTAATTGCGCTTGCAATTTTGGCATGGCTGCCAAGACTTGTTTTAATTGGACATTCAGCAATTGCGCCCAATCAGCAAAATCTTGGCAAAATTCTAAAAACTCGGCATAATGGCTTTGTGTGACTGATTCAATTTCTTGCCATTGTTTTCGCTGTTGAGCCAGTTGTAGCACCTGATCCAAATCATCAGCTTGAACGGCTTGATCATATTTTCCCTTAATCGTTTGTAAAGTCTGTTTAATTTCCTTGACATCAGTCATTAAACCTTCGCGTTGCAAGGCGGCTAAGGTACTTTGAAAGCGTGGCGTTTTGCGGAGCTGTTCGTGTAAAAAAAACAATAGCGCATTGCCCAGCAATTCCTTAAATTGCAAAAAAGCGATCACCGATTCATCCAAGCTATGCTGAGTTTGTACCAATTCTAAAACTAAATCAGTCATAGAACTTGCCCCGCTGGCGGTGACAAAACTGGCTAATTCAGTCTCAGAAAAAGGGACATTATCCGCTTGAAAGAGTGTGAGTGTGGCTATCTGCTGGCATTGTTGCGCGGCGGTTTCTTGAAAATTTTCATCACGCTGAGCAAAGGGCAATAAATAATCCTGTTTCAAGCGTTGCGAAAATTCGCTTTCTACATTGGCTTGAAATAGCGAATGCCAAAAACCGCGTTGATTTTCAGGTGCTGCCAAGCCGCTACTGATCGCCGCTAAGGCATAACCATAACTGTCTTGAAAATTTTTAGCGATTTCACTAGCTGTGAAGGTAAAATTTTCTTTGAGTAATTCGACGGCTTTACGGGTACCCGACATATCAGAGAGGATCTCTATGATGCTGCTGTTGAGTAGGGTAGAAATGCCTTTGCGTAAAATTTTTGTTGACATATTTATTTGAGTAAAAAGGAGTCCAAGATAATACTCTTAGTTTGACATTTTTATCTGTCGCAGTGGTGAGGCAACTCGCAAATAATAATATACCAAGGGCAACCACAAGGGATTGCCCCTACAA
>LUTY01000519.1 GCA_001640045.1 Candidatus Thiomargarita nelsonii
TTAAACGTGCTTTGCTGTCATTGATCTCATAAATATTTGCAATATTTTCAAAGTTTTGGGCTTGCTCTTCAAGTAACGATTCCACTTGAGTGGATGTTTGAGGTTTGCTATCTTTTGTTGAGAATGGGTGGATTATTTCAGATACCTTTCGCAAGCCATTAGAATATTTTTCCTGCCCTTCTCTGATCTCACTCAAATTCTTTTCATTCTGTTCAAGTTCTTGTTGTTTTAATTTGATTTTCGGTTTTTGAGCCCCTTTCTTTTTCAAAGAACATAATGCTTCTGTGGTTTTTTTGAGTTGAGTTGTTGCTTTGCTGATTTTACGTCCAAAACCTGTTCCTATCCATTTGCTGATATCATACTGTGCATGAAAAATATCAGCACCGGCTTTACAATAAAATCATGACAAGGCTAATTTTATTAACGATTTACCTCGGTCACTAACAAAATGACGTACCCGTAAATTTAATGATTCTAAAGCTTTTTTAGCTTTTTCGTTCCAAGTTTCGTAACTTCTATCTGGGGCTGCTTCTTCTACAAGAAGATATCCTGAACCTAAATCCATTAAAACCATTAACATCAATTCTCTAAAAAAAGTTTCATCTCCGCCAGCTATGATTTCTCGAAATGAACCTGATGATGCCTGTTTTTGCTCATGAATACTTTGATATTGAATCAGGCATTCTTCCATCTGTTTCATTTTAGTTCGCAGTGCTGTGGCTGATACGCCTACCCGATTATCTATGTGGATTCGCTTAAAAAATGCTGACATTCTATCTGCACCTTGATTTCCCTTGATTCCAAACTCAAGCATGACCGCAAAAACCAATCGTTGAAGCCACTCATAGCCCTCTTTGGTTTCCCAATAATGGGATTCAGGGTGATTATCACGCTTAGATAAAGCATCTGTGCTTCTTTGTACCTGACTTACTGACATCCCTAAAGCATTTGCGATTTTTCGAAGAGATTGTTGACCAAAATCAGCCATCCACTCAAATACTTTTATATCACGTTGTTGGACACTCAATGTGACTGCTGGCATAATCTTTCATATTGGTTATTAAAAAGGTGGGCTGTTTACGCAAAATTATTAATTTTTGATGACCCTTTATTGTTAAATATTTTAACATAGTGTATCGGCTTAAGTTGATAGCCGTAAAGTTCAAGCAGGTATAGTTCATTTTGCACCAAACTAGATTTAAAACGACCTTCCCAAAGTGTTCCACTACGTCGGTAGTTACGATTATAGTATCGAACA
>LUTY01000530.1 GCA_001640045.1 Candidatus Thiomargarita nelsonii
CCCTACAAGCGAATGTTGTATTGTAGGGGCAATCCCTTGTGGTTGCCCTTTTTTATCGTTGCACCTCGCGTATAATTTGTTATCATATAATAGCTATGAGTGATAGTTCAAACATTTTGGATGCCTTACCACCTATCAAAATAATAAAGTACAACGGATTAGCGGAATAAACGGATTGACTCAATGCGACCAATAAACCGTTTTTTCCGCTAATCCGTTGTACTCATACAAGCAAATTGATAGGTGCTAAGGCGTTAAAAAATCACATACGAGGATGAAATATGAATAAGCGTTTAGTCCATACTAAAATAAGGCGTATTATCACAACACTCTTTTTAATGACCATCGCTGTCTTGAGCCTGAGTAATTGCAGCGACGATATGGCTCCTCTATCGTCCCCCCCCCAACAGTCAGAATCCCATGCTGATGAGCAATATGGTATGGCGGCAGCGCCACCACCTCAATCGCTCGAAGAGCCCCGAGAACAGGAATCTGCCAGGGCTCAGGTTTTTTTGGATAACATCCAAGCAGAAACTGAAAGGGCAAATGATGCACCTGCTCTCTCAGTGGCTAAAAAGGAAAAACCAGCCAAACCCATCGCCAGTTGGAAACGTTCCCAAGTCACCCCCAATACATCTCGCCTCATGATCGGAGAAAATGAAAGTTTAGCACTCAAAGGGATACAAGCAAAAGTCACCATTAACGGTTTCCGCGCCCGGGTAGTGTTGGATCACTACTTTTTTAACGATCACGAGCGGATGTTTGAAGGCACTTTCAAACTCCGTCTGCCCAATGGCGCTAATCCCTATTTCTTTGCCTTTGGCGAAAGCCAGCGCTTGGATAAACCCGTTTTTTTTGATCAACAACAAGTCCAAAAAATGGGAACAGAGCCGCTTGATATTATGAAAAACAGGGAAAATTCTTGGCAACAACCCAAAGAAGCCCGTATGGTCCCCAAAGAAAAGGCCGCTTTTGCCTATCGAGAAACGGTCCGCCGCCGCGTTGATCCTGCCCTGATGGAATGGTCAGGGGCTGGTATTTTTTCAGCGCGTGTTTTTCCCCTGAATCCTAAAAAGTGGCACCGCATTGTGATCGCTTATGATCTCGACTTGTTGGCTCTGGGCGATGATTTAGAATATCGTCTTGACTTACCCACGGATATTCCTCAACGGGTTACCGATTTGACCATCACACAGCCGCCGGGGGTGGAAATTGTCGTGGATGATCAAAAAAGCTTTATTTTCAACACAACCGAAAACACTTATCACCAACGCTTTGAAACCGCCCAGATCAGCGTCCGGATCAAAAAACCGGGTGCCGTCTTACTCAATGGTCACGATCCCAAAACGGGCGACTATTTCGCTACCCGCTTTCGGCCACCATTAGCCGCTCAAGCGAATCACAGCGGCAGTCAGACGGGCGTTTTTTTGGTAGATGTCTCCCTGAGTTCCAATCCTGATCGCTTTAATGTATGGCTAAAATTGCTCCAGGCAACTCTGAATAACAACCGCGACGCGCTCAAAACATTTGCCGTCTGTTTTTTTAATATTGAACAATTTTGGTGGCAAGAAAGATTTATCGCGAATACTCCAGAAAATGTACAAGCCTTGCTGGATTTTGCCCAACAACTGTCCTTGGAAGGGGCTACCGATTTAAAAGCCGCCCTTCATTTCGCCAGCCAACCGCCTTTTTTGGATAAACAGAAAGATAAAGATTGGGACATCTTTTTATTAAGTGATGGCGGCATCACTTGGGGCGAGGACAATCTTTTCGCGCTATCGCAAAGCCTCAGTGCTCACGCCTTGTTTGCTTATAATACCGGCCTGGCTGGCACCGATACTCGTATTTTAAATCACCTAAGCCGGGAAAGCGGGGGCGCACTTTTTTCCGTGGTGGGAGAAGCGGAAATCGAAAAGGCTTCCATCGCGCATCGCTCCCGCCCTTGGCATTTGAGCAGTATTCAAGTGGACGGCATTCCCAACAATAGCGATTTATTACTTGCGGGTCGTCCGCACAATGTATTTCCCGGTCAAGTGTTACAACTGGCAGGCAGAGGCAAGGCTACGGCAAGTTCCCGTGTTATCTTAAATCTTGTACAAAACGATCAAGAAAAAAAGTTAGAAATCCCGCTGTCAGCCCCACTCACTTCTGCACTCACGCCTCGGCTCTATGGGCAGATAGCAGTAGGACAGTTAGAAACATTTGCCACGGCTACTGAAACCATGAGTAAGGCATACGCCACCCATTTTCGCATCACCGGGCAAACCTGTTCCTTGTTAATGCTAGAAACGGAGGAAGATTATTTACGCTTTAACATCAAACCAGAAGAGGATGCTTTTGTGGTTAAAAGTAAGCCTGTGAATGTGGCGGTTGCCAAGGTTTTAAAGGAAATCGGCGAAACGCTGGGTGATCCTAAAGCTGCCTTTTTGGCTTGGTTAGCAAAGCTTGAAAAAATGCCGGACCTTAATTTGAGCCTACCTGCCGCCTTTAAGATCGTTTTGGAACAGATGCCACAACAAGCGTTTGTGGTGAAGGCTAAACCATTACAGGCGAAATCACGGACTTGGGAGGGCATACCGGGCAATGTGCGGACGCAATTGAAGACTAAAAAACTAGATTATGATAGCTTTACCGATGAAGCCCAGCGACGGCTCAATGCTTACCGTCCAGCGGATGCCTTGCGAGCTATCAGTTCTTTGGTGGAAAATAATCCGGGTGATGGGGTATTGGCGCGAGATGTGGCTTTTTCTGCTATCGAATGGGGATTGAAAGGTCATGCTTATCACCTGTTTCGGCGAGTCGCTAATAGCCGCCCCTTTGAACCTCATACTTATCGAGCAATGGCACAGGTATTGGAAAAAATGGGGCAAGTTGATCTCGCCTTAGTTTATTATGAGCTGGGGCTGATCGGGCAATGGAATTCACGTTTTGGCGATTTCCAGCGCATTCATGGCATTGATTATTTGCGTTTTTTGCGGCGTATCGTCGCGGGAGAATTGACAAGTAACGCTTTGGATTATGCCACAATGCGCTTGGATTCGGTGCAAAAAGCTTTTGATCCGGGTAAATTAGATATTTTGGTCGCTTTGAGTTGGAACACTGATGGTACGGATGTGGATATGCACGTTATCGAGCCGAGTGGTGAAGAGTGTTATTATCAACACCCCGATACGAAGATCGGTGGACATTTAAGCCGAGATGTCACCCAAGGTTATGGACCAGAAATGTACACTTTAGCCAATGCCAAGCCAGGGATTTATCATATCAAAGCTAAATATTTTGCTTCTGATGCCAATCGCGCCAGTACCCGCACCAAGGTATCCGCGACGATTATCCAAAACTGGGGAACGGAGCAGGAGCGCATTTTGCACAAGACGGTGACTTTGCGTTATGGGAAGGAAATGCATGATATTTTGACTATTAAGGTGGCTAAATAATGGCATTATTTTGGAGTCCAAGATTTATCTTGGACGTCCTTTCGACGTGAGGATAAATCTTATCTTGGACTCCAAAATACCGTCTTCCCACGCGCCTACGTGGGAACCATAAAATTTCACCTCAAAATGAGTTATAAAGTGGCTAAGTCGTCGGGAGAAAGGCCGGTCAATTCAGCAATTTCAGCTAAATCATAGCCTTTGGCTAACATTTTGCGGGCGGTTTCGAGGGCTTTGTTTCGTTCGCCCTTTTGCACACCTTCTTCCAGTTCTCTTTGACGTAGATTATCAAAATCTTTTTCATCCATAATTG
>LUTY01000521.1 GCA_001640045.1 Candidatus Thiomargarita nelsonii
CATGGCATGGTACAAGGTAAGCAGAGAGTGCATCCCTCTATGACTATTTGGAATTTACTACCCAATCAAGGCAACAGTTATTTTCATCTGGCATTAGAATCTTTTGAGGTTAAAAATTCTAAATCAGGAGATAGGCTTGAGTTTCAAAACTATGTTGCTCATTACCTAGCCACCATTGTTGGAATTTTGAGTGATGCTCAACAATTGTTTTTAACGGGACAACGTCCTCATTTATCTCAATATGCCATTGAAGAATCTGAAAAATTAAAATTACTTACTAGTCAATTTGGTCTTTATTATGACTTGATTTGTTACGAAGAACCAAGGCGAGAACATTTTTATCGTCTTGATCAAGCGATAATGCTTTATGAATGTCAATTCGTACAAGAGGCTGATCAACAAATTGAAAATGCTTTAATGAGTTGGTACTATCAAAAAACCAAAAAAATTTTATCACTGGACTTACAAAATTTTAATGGATTATCTAAATTGACTAATCGTGAAGACAGCCAGTTTTTGACTCAATTAGCTGAGGCTTATCAACTCATTGGCTCTAAAGAAAAGGCTGAACAAATTCATAATGTCATTAACTCGTTAAGAATAATTAAATACAAACCGCTTGCTATGTTTAAACGTTAGGAGAAATTTTATGTCGTTAGAAACTTCTTTAAAAACCTTAAAAGTGCTTTTCAGTGACAAGCCGGATGCGTTAACCGTGTTTGACTTGAAAAGCATCACTTCAGAATATCTGAAAGGCAAAATCAGGGACGAAAAATTGTTTGCCAGCCCCATTAATTTGTGGGTGACTGGACGTACTGGCGCGGGAAAGACTTCGCTTGGTAATAGCTTGTTAGATTCCAAAATAATGAAATCTACCGGGAAGATCGACTGTACTGATTTTGTAGGATTTTTTCGGTTAGGGGAAAATCTCCGCTACTTTGACGTTCCCGGTTATGCAAGTGCTGGTAGTTACGAAAACATCAATAGAGTAGCATTATTAATGCCTCAAATTGAAGATGAAGATGCTGATCCGCCTGCGGTTGAGATGCAGGATACCGACACATTTCCGGTTAAAGATTTTTCTGATTGTACAAGCGATAAAGACAAACAGGAAACTAAAAGAGTGAGTGTTGGACACTGGCAATCGCCTGTTCAACAAAAGGATGTTGCTCCAGATGTGATTATCTATGTCAATGCTCCACACATGCAGTTTTTGCGTCCAGATCGTCAATATTTAAGGGAATTATTGCAAACATGG
>LUTY01000522.1 GCA_001640045.1 Candidatus Thiomargarita nelsonii
TTTAGCCGAAGTTTATATGGCGCAAATTCTCCATAATGCCCAACGACAGCGGTTACCTGGACATTATTTTCATCAAAACCATGAAATTGAGGTGCCCGAATTTAGCTATGTACGCCTAAGAGAACGTTTAGGAGCAGGTGCGGAAACCGAAATTGATCTTCATGCTGCTGCTGGAATTGAACAATGGGTGGCGGAAAGTAAATGGCGTTCACAACGATCAGTTCGCCCCTCCGAGGTGCAGCAATTATTAGCTAAAGCTCAACTCGTCAAGTTGGATCGAAATGCTGAAATCATGCGACTGTGGTTTTTTAGTTATGACGGTTTTAGTAAAGCAGCGGTCAATTTAATGTTGGAGCATGGCATCTATTGGTCAACTCAAGAAGATTTAAATGGACTCTTGGATTATTTGAAATTGCGACGCTTGCCGGCACTTTGAGACACCGACGGTGGGATGGGGCAATCCCTTGTGATTGCTCTTAAAATAATTAGGTATTTAAGCTCATCAATCTTATGGGCTTTACCTTTTATTATCTATTCAGCAAGTGTCGTCCTACGCGCCGTCATCGACACCATACATGATGCGTAATCAATGGCATTTCGGATGATATCCTGACGTTTCTACCGTTTCACGACACAATTCTCATTTTCCGATAAAAGGTTCGTTCACTCACCCCAAGCTTTTTAGCCAAGGTTTTATTATCACCATCAAAATGTTGCACCACCCATTCTAAATATTGTCGTTCCACTTCACGCAACGGCATCACAACCGGTGAAACCGGCATATTATCCGCTTTTTCAGCAATCTCCCGACACTCTTCAGGTAAATGTTCTGGCAAAATCAAGTCACCATCGCTTAATAAAGTGGCGCGTTCTAAAATATTCAGTAATTCTCGAATATTCCCTGGGAATTCATAGCATTGTAAACTTTGCAAAGCTTGGGGGTGTATAGATAAATTGCGCTTAGGGGCAATTCGTTGCAATTGACTCTCAATGAGTAAACTTAAATCGTCGCGCCGCTCTCGTAAGGCAGGTAACAAAATAGGAAATGTACTAATGCGATAATATAAATCTTGGCGAAATTCTCCCCGACTGACCATTTGTTTGATATGACGATGTGTGGCACAAATTACCCTAAAATCGGCTTGTTGCGGTTCAACGCTACTTTCGCAACTGGCTGTCGTTATATAAGCCGGATCAAAAACAAACAGGCCGAATTTTTTGTATAAAGTTTGGCAATCAACGACAGGTGGTCCAT
>LUTY01000523.1 GCA_001640045.1 Candidatus Thiomargarita nelsonii
ATATAGTCATCCAAGCCCAAACCTCAGAGGTTTCCAAAACCTCTGAGGTTTAAAATCAAGGCTGTTTTAGTCTACGCCACCTTCCATCATATTCCTCTTTTCAACAACCCACAATATAGAGAGTTTTTCCCTGTTTTTTATGAGTTTTCCAAAAAATATTTTTTTTCCAAGGCGTATTTTTTCGGCGATCAAATACAATTAGCCAGCCTTCCAAGCAATTTAAATTATCCATATACCCAGCCAATTGTACCAAACCTTCTTGATAAGTTTTCTCGCCATAACGTAACTTGAGTTTCCATTTGAGTGCGAGAACTGAGAGTACGAATAATCACTTCCCCATAAATGGGATTAGCAGGGACCAAATGCCCCTCAGCATGGCGCAACAAACCTAAATCCAGCACATATTGATGATCATCATCTAAGACACTATATCCTTTGCTTTCGCCAATAATCACCGGCTCAATAATCCGCTGCACTCGTGCTTCTTTCAAGCGTTCCATCAAGCTATCAATATGCGTATCCCGTCGCTAGATTAGCAACTTCTTCAAAGGTGAAATTGGGCAGGGTTAAGGCATCAGAAACAATATTGAACGGGCTGGCACTACCAAGCGTTTCCCGTTCTTCACGGATTTTGCCCTTAAATAAACACGTATTCCGCATACCAACCAGCACAATAGAATGAACAAAAGAAATCCCAGCACTACGATTGACATACTCCCCCGCCTGATTTAATTGCTGGGCTAATTCCAATAATAGCGTCGTTTTTCCAGATTGTCGTGCCGCATGAATAACAAAATACTGTTCTTGATTAATCAGCTTAAAAATGCCTTGGCATCGTTCCTGAGAAGGTAGCATATAATGTTTATTTGGGTGACAAGGTCCAGCAATATTGAAATGTTTTTTCATGTTAATTTCCTCTATTGTCCAAGAGCAGCGGGGTTGCCAAAACCCCGTCAAGGATTGATGGGACTCTAAAAAAAAGTTCTTTTAAACACAGCCAAGGGCAACATTCATATTAAAATTGACGAATATGATGGGTGGGGACATTTGGAAATGCCAAAAATGGATGGCTATGAAGCCACCCGTTTAATCAGAGAAAAGCAGAGTGAATTGCCTATTATCGCCATGACAGCCCATGCCATGAGCGGCGATAGGGAAAAATGCCTTGCGGTGGGCATACATAAAATCTTCACTCGACGCAGAGCGTCGAGGCAGGCATTCCGCCGCGAAGCGTGGGAACGAGAAAAAAACGT
>LUTY01000524.1 GCA_001640045.1 Candidatus Thiomargarita nelsonii
AAACCGTGACGCGCTGCGGCTTTATCACGCGCCAAAGTGCGATTAATTTCTAAGCCTTGTTTATAATAATCATCTACGACTAAACCATCATCTGAAAGTCACATTTTCTTCTAAAAAATTGTTGATGTCAAGAAAAATTTAACCATTCACTTCTGGAGACTATCGTAAACGGAATATCTGTGAGTGAAACAGCAGAGCCAGTTTTATTAACTGATTGATATTTAATATAAAATAAATATACCTGTAAAAAAAATAACATATTTTTATATGGGTTGTCAATGCGTAAGTCCTATAAGTAACCCTAAACTCTCATCAGGTGAAGGGATAATGGGTTGATAGCTCCCTTATACACAGATGTGGCACTGGATACTCCATTTGTTGAATTGTCACGTTTGTCTATAAAATTGTTATCTAGCATCTTCATTAGGATTTCTTTGAGTGCAAGATGAAATATAGGTAATGTGTCACTTTATCGAGACGAAATTCTCTAAATTGTTTGAAGTTTTTAATTGATATTTCTTGAATCATTTTTTTTATCTTTGAAATGATCACCCAAAAAATCCTATTTCTTCAAGAAATAGGATTTTTAAATGAAATGACTATCGAGGCCCCAAAAAACGCCCCTCTTCTGTAATCGTCAAAGCTGGATTATCCTGCGCTGTCAATTTGAAGATCACCATTGTACTGCGTTTGGCTAAATTGTCCTGCTTAGCCGCTAAACGCACAGGTAGCGTCATCACAGATCCCGATTCAACTTTAATCTCACGATCTTTTATCAATGCCAAGTTTTCAATACCCGTCACGGCTATGTCATAAACATGAGGATGGTTATCTTTGTTCATAATGCGTAGGCGATAAACATTCTCAATCAAACCGGCACTTGTTTCCCTAAATAAACTGTTGCGATCACGAATAACATCTAATTGTACCAGTGAGCGGGTACTGATGGCATAACCCATGCCGATGAAAATCGCTAATAATATGCCTCCATAAATAAAAATACGGGGTCTCACAATATGGGTGGGTATGCCATTGAGCCGGTTTTCGGTGGTATAACGAATCAAGCCCTTGGGATAATTCATTTTGTCCATAATCTCATCGCACACGTCAACACAGGCGGAGCAACTAATACATTGATATTGCAAACCATCACGGATATCAATGCCAGTGGGACAAACTTGTACACACATGGTACAGTCAATACAATCACCTAATCCTTTGTTTTTATATTCTTTATCACCACGTTTACGTG
>LUTY01000525.1 GCA_001640045.1 Candidatus Thiomargarita nelsonii
CCATTTTCCCAAATCATATTCTGCTTACTCGCTGCACCATTTTCCAGGCATGTTCACCCCGACGATGCTTGCTTCTATTTTGTTGCAGGACGCGGAGCGTCCTGACAGGCATTCCCACGCAGAGCGTGGGAACGAGAAAAAAACGAGAAATTAGGAGCGCAAGGCGTACCTTGCACAATATTTTTAGCTACTCAACTGCGTCAAAAAAGTCTCCAAAGCCTGACAACGTTCTGAAAAAGAAGGCAATTCCAACAAAAACTGCAATTTCTCTTGTCCGTCTAATTTATAATGAAAGGGTTGCATTTGAATGAGATTGACGATTTTTAGGGGCTCTATCGTCCCTTGTTCGTCAAATAAGACATAACCGCCTTGTGCCCAAAAATCAATTTTGCGTATTTTTAATGGGGTAGCTTTCAGTTTGAGTTCTGTTATTTTTATCAATGCTTCTGCTTGTTCAGGCAATAAACCAAAACGATCTATCATTTCTACTTGGATGTCATCCAAGGCTTGGAGATCAGGCGCATTGGCAATCCGTTTGTACATAATTAAACGGGTATGCACATCGGGCAGATAGTCGCTCGGTAACAAAGCAGGACTATGTAAATTAATTTCTGTCCCCTGATTAAGAGGGCGATCTAATTCGGGTTGTTCTCCCGATTTCAGAGCGGCAACGGCGCGTTCTAATAATTCGCTGTACAAATTATAGCCAATTTCTTGCATATGCCCACTTTGCCCACTCCCCAACAATTCGCCAGCACCACGAATTTCTAAATCATGGGTTGCCAAGGTAAAGCCCATGCCCAATTCTTCTAAGCTACCAATAGCGTCTATTCGTTTTTGAGCATCTTTTGTCATTGCTTTACGGGGGGGAATGATGAGATAGGCATAGGCGCGATGATGGGATCGCCCGACTCGTCCACGTAATTGGTATAATTGTGCTAAACCTAATTTGTCAGCACGATTAATAATAATCGTATTAGCAGAGGGCACATCAATCCCCGTTTCAATAATGGTGGTACACACCAAAACGTTAAAACGGCGGTGATAAAAATCCTGCATCACCTGTTCAAGCTCATGTTCCCGCATTTTGCCATGTGCAATCTGCACCCGTGCTTCGGGTACTAATTCTTCTACCTCTCGCCCTATTTTTCCAATCGTTTCAATCTTGTTGTGCAGAAAATACACTTGCCCACCGCGTTTTAATTCGCGCATGATGGCTTCAGTAATTAACGGCGATTCCCATTCCCTTAT
>LUTY01000526.1 GCA_001640045.1 Candidatus Thiomargarita nelsonii
ACTTCAATCGAACCCTTTAAGGCAGAAGTCACCAGATTATGCACAATAGCCATGCCTAAACCACTCCCCCCTTTACTACGCCCTGTGGTATAAAAAGCATCAAAAATCCGGGACACGCTTTCTTCTGACATACCCACACCAAAGTCTTGTACGCTGACAAGAAAGCTGGGAACGCCTTTTACCCTCGTCGATTTAACCGTCACCACCACTTTTCCACCCTCAGAGTAAGCGTAACGATCAATATTGGATAACAAATTTTGCATAATTTGGAATAAATAGCCCGGATAGCCTTGCCATTGTCTGTGGGTGCTTTCGCCGCTCTCAAGTGCGATATCCAGTTTAGAATCACGGGCACCCACTTTATAAAGCATCAATTGTTCATCCAATTTCTCGACCAAATCCACCGTTTCTAAAGAATCCGTGAGTTGATCGACAGAAATACTCTTAAACCGTTGTACCAAACCACTGGCTCTCTCAATATTACTTTGTATCAACTGACAAGCATCAACAATATCGTTCAATGTTTCCTCAGTATCTTCATCCTTACCTTCGGCCAATTCGGACACCGTTTCAGCGTCCAAAGCCATTTCAATCAAGTTGGCGGACGAGTTAACGATGCCCAAGGGCGTGTTGATTTCATGGGCGACACCCGTCACCATTTCCGAAATGGAACGATGCCGTTCAATTTCTTTCTGTGCCAACATAGCCTCGACTCTTTCCTTTTCCCGCACTTGTGAAACCATGTGATTAAAAGATTGGGTCAGATGACCAATCTCATCCTTGCTTGTCACTGGCACAACGGTCTCTAAATTCCCTGCTTCCACCGCCTGTGTCCCTTTAACCAAACGAGAGATGGGTAAAACTAAACTGCGCGTGAGCAACAAAGTGACGAGGATCGCAATCAGCATGACAACAAAACCTAATATGAGCAACTTGCGTTGCAAAGCGCGTAAGGGGGCAATCGCATCATCATAGCTTTTTAGCAACAAATAACCCGTTCCTGTTATCCAAGGTCGCCATAAACCCACATAATCTTCCCCCTCCAAAGAGATGATATCGTAAATTTCTTCATTGTTTTCGGCTTGAGTTTTTACAAATTCACTGAATTCTGTCAAGCCTGCAAAATCAGCACGGGTTGTAGCAACAGGTGTCGCTTGTCCTTGTACCAAGAAAACAGTTTCCGGTTTAGCTTTTTCCCCCAGCCTTTCTTGCAGATTTTTTAGCTCATTTTCAAATTGGCTCGTTTCCAG
>LUTY01000527.1 GCA_001640045.1 Candidatus Thiomargarita nelsonii
TGAGCGGGTGAGCAACAATTTTTCTCTAAATTCTCGGTTTATACTAAATAAATCCAAAATAAAACCCAATCTTTTTATAACAGATTGTTTATTGATTGATTCATTTCGAGTGAGTACCGGCAGTAGAACAAAACATTTGATTTCCTTCATCTATTAAAATCCCATCAACGTTTTAATATCTTTTTTAAACTGGTCAAAAAATCCTCGTGGTGGGTATGTGATACGTCCACCTTCCAATACCGGAACTTCTATGGATTGAGTGGCATGATGAATTTCGTCGCGTTCAAAATAATAGATGCGAACTTTGTCGTGGGCAATACCCCTTTGCTCACTCTGATATTTTTTGACGGCAACCAACGTACCATTAATAATATGCTCACTGTGAGTTTCTATAAAGATTTGCACACCATTTTGAGCGGCTAACGCCATTAATTCGGCCAGTTTGGCTTGTCCCTGTGGGTGCAGATGCGATTCAGGATTCTCAATTAAAAGGATACTGTCTTTTTCAGCCGCTAGCACCGCGACAATAATCGGTAGCGCATACACTAACCCAAACCCCACATTTTCGGCTTTAAATTCATTGGTAGAAAGTTGATTGTTTTCCAAATTAAACTGGTACTTCATTTCAAAATTTATTTGGTTATCTTTAACAATAACGTTGTCATTGGGACTAATCTCCCTAAACCACGCATTGGTTTGAGATAATAAGTCATTGTGGCTTTGGGGATATTTTAAATTTTCAAACTTAATTTTTTCTGAGCGACCGTAATAGTAAAGAAAATGAGCTATCAGCTCGCATTTACCCAGTTCATTGGAAATTTGACGTTCTCTCTCGACAGAATAGCTGTCTTTCGGATAACTTTCTTGTGGCGCTAGACGTGCGGCACTTAAATATTGAAAATTGCGATTGAACAAACTTATTTGGTTTAAATGCGAATACGCCGGCTTATTGGCAAGCTTGAGAAAGGTCGAGTCAAGTTCATTACTCTGAAATTGCCAACATAAATTTTGTTGATGATCTATCTCTAGGCCAAATTCAATGACATCATCACTGGCATATTGATAGCGGGCATCACCCACAATGCCTTCATGAAGTCGGTTTTTCAAATACGATTGCCGCAACAACAATAATGCTTGAAATACCGAAGATTTCCCTACGCCATTCAATCCAGTCAGAATATTCAGACAAGAGTGCGACAGCGAGGTTTCGCGGTGGGATTTGAAATTTTTAATGGTTGTGTGTGTAATC
>LUTY01000528.1 GCA_001640045.1 Candidatus Thiomargarita nelsonii
AGAGTGCGGTAAGACCTAAATTTGTCGCCTCTATCATAATCTTGGGTGGATTTTGACAGGACTTCGATAATCACAAGTGGGTTAGTAATCGTATCTTTGCGATTTTCATAGTATTGCAATTGTTCGGCAGTCACCATCACATCAGGGTAAAGAAAACTCTGTGTGTCGGGTATCCACACTTTGACATCACCCATAGCAACATCATAAGCTTTTTGATCTTTAAGAGAAAAATTCAGCGCAGCAAAAATGTTGCCAGCTATCCGATTATGATTAAAAGTTCCACCTGCCATAGCTAGAATTTCTCCATCATGGTATTCACTTCTGTATTCTGCGTCTTCTTCGATAGCTAAATAGTCTTCTGGCGTGTAATAATGCTGTTGTACTTGAACTTGCATTTGTTATCACCGTTTTTTTAGGAACATAAGCTGCATAGGAGGTATCATAAGGTATAATTTAATACAAATCAAGGACGGTGGTGAAAAAGGAGTCCAAGATTTATCTTGGACGAGCCGTCCAAGATAAATCTTGGACTCCAAAATACTTTTTTTTGTGGCAGGATTTTTGTGACAGCCAAAAATCGGCACTGAATGGCTAGATTGAGGCAAGTCTAAGGCTCGATTTTGGTAGAGTTCTTAACTTTGGCTGATTAAAAATAACATTATAATGGTCAGAGAGGAATAATGCTAGATCGAACAATGCTAAACACTTACTAATATTAATTTTTTATTTTTATATCTTATTGAATTATAAATTTATTTTTCTACTGCGGTTGAGGTTAAGAAAAATATTTAAAAAAAGTGTTTGCTTTTAGTCTTTGGTTATGTTGTAATAACGCGCACTAAAGTTAGCGCCAAGAGATTTAAAAGCGATTTTGGTTGATTTTGCCCTAAAAATACATTTAGTGAACGGAGCTATTCGGTGAGTCTGCTAAAAATTTGTCTTTATAATTCAAGGAGATCACAAAAAATTGGGGGGGTAGCCAAAAATGAGGGGTGAGTTAAAAACTGTCGTTTTTAAGTCCTTGATTTAATTATCATTAATTTTATGCATAACTTATGCCAAGACACCTAACTTTTGACCACAATTTTGATGTGTTAATTGTTGTTTGTAACTTTTTGAAATTTATATTGAAATTTTAGGGTCTGGGGTTACGCTGGACCTCGCCGATGTAGGCGATTGTGACTGAGGGTAACACATTCTGCCATCAATGACAGTTTCACTGGACCTCGCCGATGTAGGCGATTGTGAC
>LUTY01000529.1 GCA_001640045.1 Candidatus Thiomargarita nelsonii
ATCCATTGTCAACTGATTGGTATGACAGGAGAAAATATTTGGCAAGGGCAAGGATATGATGTCAGTGATGCCCAAAAATTAGCAGAATTGGTGGTAGAAGCTTGGATGAATAGCCCCGGACACCGTGAAAATATTCTCCGTCAAGAGTACACACATCTAGGTGTCGGTGGATCGCAAAAATCTGCGCCCGTCAAATATGGGATATGGTTATCTGATCAAGGAATACTCGCGGCAGAGCCGGTTTCCATTAACCAGACGCAGGTTGCAGTAGGGCCGGGAAATTATCGCCTACGTTTGTATTTTGTCGCGTCTCGGCAAAGGAACCGTATTAGTTATATTATATATAATGGGCCTCAATTGGTAATAAAATAACCATGCCAGAAAAACTCATTCAACAAGCGAAAATCCAAATACAAAACGGCAGATCCGAGAAAGCAGAAAAACTACTCCTGTGAGTCCAAAAAGAATATCCGGGGAGTGGCTTCGCTATTCAAGCAGCCGAGTTGCTGGCAACTCTAAAGCCGCTGCCTTCTCAGCGAAAATCCCGCCAAGCAGTAGAACTAGAGAATAGATATGTTAACGATGAAGAGTGGCTAGATGAATTAATCATCCCTATCCAACAACATCCTGATTTTGAATCTGCGTCTAATTTAGAACAGGCACTAGAAAAATGGTGGCAGGATCGATTTACCCAACAATACAATGAAATAGTCACAACAGTCGATCAAGCCCTAAAAAACTGGGCGGTTGAAAAAGCGCGGCAATCAGTTTCCACCCTATTAAAGCCAACGCTGCCAACCCATTTGCGAGACAAGGTAACTCAATTACAACAAAATATTGGTCAAGTTGAAAATGACAAGCAACGTTTGGAAACGCAATTAAGTGAATTGAAAACTCACTTAACCGATTGGACAGTGGTGCAAAAACTGATGACACTCAGCCAAGCATTACAAGCATTTGAAGTCAAATCCAAATATGTCGTGCCCCAAAATTGGCAGGCTAAGATTAATACCACCTTAGAGGAATTATCAACTCGTACTCAAAACTTCATTGCAACACAAGCACGCGCCAGTCGTGATTTGTCGGACGTTAGAAATTTTTATATTGAATTTAAGAAATTAGCTTATAACGATTTAAAACTTGATTGGTTTAAACACGTACAAAAAACCTATCAAGAAGCGACTGAATACATGGCAGCCCAAAATTGGCAGAAGGTGCAAAACGCTATAACACAGTTTGAACGCGCAGG
>LUTY01000541.1 GCA_001640045.1 Candidatus Thiomargarita nelsonii
CACTTTCATCAGTGCCTATCCACAAACCGCCACTGCCATCGCTCTCAAGGACTTGGCGTTGCGCGGGAAATTGAGGTGCCTCCTTTGATATTTAAACGCTCACGCAAATTGGCAGCCACATCAGTGACAATGTTGATCGGGCACACCCAGGAGCAATAGACGCGCCCTCCGACGATCAGGTAGAAAATCAATACTATCACAGCACCCGTCAGTGCTGCCGTTTCCAGCGTCTGTCCAGCAAACAGTGATTGGAGCAATACATAAGGATCGGTGAGCGGTAATACGTCTAAGGTGAGGCTTGATGCCAAATTGCCTTTGACTATCCATATCCCAAACCAAGGACCCAGTAGAAATAGGCTCAGAATGATTAGTTGAGTCAGTCGCCGTAATAATAGCCACTTGTAATTGCTAAACCAAACTTTCATAATCCCTCCGGGATCTTGGGAAGATTAAGCCCGTTGTCCGGTAATCTATCAGGGAGATCAAGCACATCTTTTACCAAGCTCCCCCCAGCTTTCTCTTTTTCTTTCCAACCCAAGCGGTAATGGCCACCCAATTCTCCTTTAACTAATTGTTTCGGCAAGACTTTTATGGCAGAAACCGGTAAAACACAGACTCGTTCACATTTACCACAACCCGTGCAATATTCAGAATGTACCACCGGGAGAAACAGAGCATGTTTGCCGCTGCGTCGGTTATGTTGCATATCCAAGGTAATCGCTTCATCAATCAGCGGACAAACCCGATAGCATACATCACAACGTAGTCCGAGGAAATTGAGACAAGTCTCTTGATCCGACAACACTGCAAGCCCCATGCGGGCATCATTAATATCTGTCAGTTCAGGCTCTAAAGCCCCAGTAGGACAGGCTTTGACACAAGGAATGTCTTCGCACATTTCACAAGGAATGTCACGCGCTAAGAAATAAGGTGTCCCTAAAGGGATTTTTTCTCCAAGCTCAGCTAAGCGCAATGTGTCATAAGGACAATCCCGTACACATAATCCACAACGAATACAGGCCCCTAGAAAATCTTCTTCAGGCAAGGCACCCGGGGGTCTGATCGCGTAGGCAGGCAGTGAACTGGCTTGACGGGCGTACAGTGCCAGCCCAGCACCAAAAAAGCTGACACCACAAGCCGTGATGGCTGTTTCAATCAGAAAGCGTCGACGGTTGAGGGAGTCCATCGTTACCCCCTTTCAATTTTCACCGCACATTTTTTGTAGTCGGTTTCTTTTGAGATGGGACAAGTCGCATCTAAGGTTAATTTGTTGACCAGTCGACTGGCATCAAACCAAGGAATAAAGACAAGACCTTCTGGTGGTCGATTACGTCCCCGTGTTTCAACTTTGGCAGTAATTTCACCGCGCCGCGTTTTGAGCTTAGCGGTCATACCACGTCGCAAGCCTCGTCTTTTAGCATCTTTACGGTGCATAAAGACAACGGCATCAGGAAAAGCACGGTAAAGTTCAGGCACACGCCGCGTCATGGAGCCTGAGTGCCAGTGTTCCAAAACACGCCCTGTGACGAGCCATAAGTCATATTCATCGTTGGGCTCTTCCGCAGCTGGTTCATAGGGCAAGGCAAAGATTTTCGCTTTGCCATCCGGGTTGCCATAAAATTGTATGCCCGCCCCTTTTTCTACATGGGGATCGTAGCCTTCGCGGTAACGCCACAGGGTTTCTTTGCCATCGATCACCGGCCAACGTAGTCCACGCGATTGATGATATTGGTCAAAAGTGCCTAATTCATGGCCTTTTTTCGGACCATGCAAGCCGAATAGGCGATATTCTTCGTAAAGTCCTTTTTGTAGATAATAGCCGAAATGTTCCATTTCATCGTTATCGTAAACGTTGCCCGCCGAATCCTTCACATCTTGCTTAGGATATTTGTCAACCTGCCCATTCGCAAACAGGATGTCGTACAGGGTTTTACCCCGATATTCAGGCTTTTTGGCAATCAACTCTTCAGGCCAAACTTCTTCTACTTTAAAGCGTTTGGAAAATTCGACGGTTTGCCAAAGATCAGATTTGGACTCACCCGGCGCCTTAACTTGTTGTCGCCAAAATTGGGATCGCCGCTCCGCATTACCATAAGCGCCTTCTTTTTCTGTCCACATGGCGGTGGGTAAAATCAAGTCGGCTGATAGGGCGGTGACGGTGGGATAAGGATCTGAAACAACTATGAAATTATCGGGATTACGATAGCCAGGCCAAGTTTCTTCATTCAAGTTGGCAGCGGCTTGTACGTTATTAGTGCATTGCACCCAGTAGGCATTGAGTTTGCCATCTTTGAGCATACGATTTTGCAACACCGCATGATAGCCCGGCTTTGGTTCGATAGTCCCTTCGGGCAATTTCCATATTTTTTCGGAAAAATCACGGTGTTCTTTTTTCTTGACCACTAAATCAGCGGGTAAACGGTGGGCAAAGGTGCCGACTTCGCGGGCGGTGCCACAGGCTGAAGGTTGGCCAGTCAGGGAAAATGGGCCATTGCCGGGTTCGGAAATTTTGCCAGTGAGCAAGTGGATGTGGTAGCACATTTGATTAACCCATGTGCCGCGAGTATGTTGGTTGAATCCCATCGTCCAGTAGGAGGTGACTTTAATCTTGGGATCAGCGTAAAGTTTGGCCAGGGCTTCTAATCTGTCTTTGGGTACGCCAGACAGTTCATGAACATAGTCGAGGGTGTACTCAGCAACAAATTTTTTGTACTCTTCAAAAGTAGCTGATTTAGAACCCCCCGCCTTTTTAGCGTTTTCAGCCGCCTGTTCTCTCGCATCTTCTGGACGTAAGCCATAACCAATATCCGTATTACCAATACGGAAATTAACGTGTTTTTTGACAAATTCTTCGTTGACGTTGCCGCTTTGGATGATGTAGTTGGCAATATAGTTGAGAATAGCCAAATCCGTCTGTGGCTTGAAAACGATGGGAATATCTGCCAAATCAAAGTTGCGATTTTTAAAAGTCGATAAGACGGCCACTTTAACATGTGACGCTGTCAAGCGGCGGTCGGTGAGACGTGACCATAAAATGGGGTGCATTTCTGACATGTTGGCGCCCCATAAGACAAAGGCATCAGCATATTCTAAGTCATCATAGCAGCCCATGGGTTCATCGGCGCCGAAAGTACGCATAAATCCAGCAACAGCAGAGGCCATACAGTGACGTGCATTGGGATCGATGTTGTTGGAACGAAAACCGGCTTTCATGAGTTTGACACCGGCGTAGCCTTCCCAGACTGTCCATTGTCCAGAGCCAAACATGCCAACGGCACTTGGGCCTTTTTCTTTGAGCGCATCTTTGAATTTTTCGGCCATAATATCAAAGGCTTGATCCCAAGAAACCGGGGTAAAGTCTCCCTCTTTGTCATATTCTCCGTCTGTCATACGCAACAGGGGTTTGGTCAATCGGTCTTTTCCGTACATTATCTTGGACAAAAAGTAGCCTTTTATACAATTGAGTCCACGATTAACGGGTGCATCGGGATCGCCTTGCGTTGCCACCACTCGATCATTTTGGGTGCCAACGAGTACGCTGCAACCGGTACCACAGAATCGACAAACGGCTTTATCCCAACGGATTTTGTCTTTTGCGCCAGCAGCAATCGCTGTTTGGGGGAGAGTCACGCCTGCGGCGGCAGCGGTTGCCGCGATAGCATTTGCTTTGATAAACTCTCGTCTGGTTATTTTCATATTGAAATTTTCTCCTCAAAGTCCTCATCG
>LUTY01000531.1 GCA_001640045.1 Candidatus Thiomargarita nelsonii
AAGCACGATAATAATCAATCGCCAAATTGGGATACCATATTTTACTTTCACCAAACTCAAAATAAAATGGAATTACTGCGCCATTCTCACTCCACAACTGATTAAAAATCCGTTGCACAAAGGCGGTTTTGCCGCTTTTGCGTCGGGCGATAATGACTCTGGATTTGGAGAGTCTTTTCGGAATATTCGCCAGCCATTTGTCGAAATAGTTAAATTCATATTCTCGCCCGACAAGTAATGCGGGATCGCCGATTTTTTCGGATAAGGGATACTGCATATTTTTTTTACCTCTTGATCTTGATCGGTGAGTACAGCTAATGTTCAACAACGAATAAAACAGTCTGCTCGGTGTGGTTTTTGAATATTGAAGGTTTTTATTCGTTGTTTAACATTAGTTGTACTCACCATCACGATAAAGCCCAATCACGACAATTATCCTGTAAATTCTCAAACGAAGTAACGAAGTAAATTCTGTCAATTCTGATTCAGAATTTTCCGACTCACCGACTTATAAAGCCACAATGCTCTATAAAGATCATAAGCTAACAACAAAAATGATAAAATGAGTGCAATACTGGCAGCATAGCTAACATAAGATGGTCCCAACACTGCCCCCATTAAAAGCCCAAGTGCAACCAGATAAACCCAAAACTGACGACGGGCTTGCTGATCAGGTATAACCTGCTTCATATTCGGAATTTTAATAGCGAGGCTCAATCGTTGGTTTTGTAAATGGAGCCATACCAAAAACGGGACAATCTTATACAACATACCTTGGATAACGGGCAATACAAACCCCCCAATAAATAATACCACTAAAAAAACAGGACTTAAAGAAAGCACTGCCAATATAACACTTAACAACAATCCAACCATGCCCACCCGCCAATAGTTGAGGGTGACATCCGGCAATTTTCGCAAACGACGGGCTTGGAGCCTAAGTGTCGTTAGAGCAAACACACTTAAGCCTAATCCCATTAATCCTATCAACAATTGTGGCACAAACTCTGGGATTTGGTTCAGATTCGCTAAGATATAAAGCGGTGTCCACACCAACAAAATAATAAATATCAATGGGATAAGCCAGCGTGTCAGCGTAGGCGGATATTCTGCTGTAATCTGAAACATGGGCACCACTTGATAGCCTACACCCATGATCAATAATGCGATCCAACCGATTAATCCCCAGCTTAAATGTAGATCAGTTAAGACAAGGGGCAAAGGCAATGTGATAACTAAGCCAAAAACC
>LUTY01000532.1 GCA_001640045.1 Candidatus Thiomargarita nelsonii
GCCATAGCTTTAAGTGAAAACGGCGTTTGCTGGGTAGAAACCGTGACAGCTCAACAATTGAGGCTCGATAAATGGCTAGATCAAATTTCTCCTATCCAAATAAACGCCATCGAATATCACCAAAACGGAGACATCAATGAGCGTTTACTTTGGCAAAACAACGCGGCTATTGGTAACACCATTTACGATGTCCAAACCGGAGCGGGCTATCTAAAATTAACCTACACCAATCTTGATCTAATACCTCGCACACAAACGATCACAATAGCGCAGCGAAATCAACAATGGGTAGTCACCAACCGCCCACAACAAGCATTACAAACCCTATCGCTGTCTTATCAAGATAACGGTGAAATCACTTTACCTAGCCCTTCTCCGCTAGTAAAAAGTTTCCGCTTAACTCGGAACAAACTGGAAATAGCCATCTCAGCTAATATCGGTCCTAATAAAGTGCGCTTTGCTTTACCCTTAAACCAAATTTTTTCGACTGAAATCAGCTCAGAGACGCAAACCAATACAACACAACAAATCTTAGTCTGGGGCAATGATAGGCAAAAAATAGTCCTTTCAATACCCACTTTTAACCATGTTTTACGCAAAGGATTAACAAGCTATATTGATGAATTAAGCTATCAAAAAGATGCCATCAATCAGATTAAAGCCGTTAAATTTTTTAACCTGATGACATTATGGCGTAATCACGAGCGACTTGAAATGTCATCTTATACGATACTTTATGATATAATTTTTATTTAAATATTGATATTTTTGTTATTCCTTAAAGAGTTGGGCACTGGGTTCAAACCGTCACGGAATAAATTGGGATCCTTACTGATCGGTAATTGGCTCACTTGCTATTATTTTTGCTGTGAGTGACCTATCATAATTTTTATTGAATGAATAATAAGTTTTTTTTATTTTAAACAATCCCATTCAACGACCCCGGTGCCGTATTTTTAATAAAGGAGAAATTGCCATGAATAAGATATTGAAAATGAAATCGGCAATGGCCGCGATGTATTGTGTGATGGTTTAAATGCTTTAGGATGGGCGGTGGAAAAACCAAAAGCAACTATGTTTGTATGGGCAGAGATACCTGAGCAGTATAAAGCAATGGGCTCGTTGGATTTTTCCAAGAAACTATTAGCAGAGGCGAAAGTGGCAGTGTCACCAGGGATAGGTTTTGGCAATTATGGGGACTCACATGTACGATTTGCATTGATTGAAAATCCTCATCGTACCCATCAA
>LUTY01000533.1 GCA_001640045.1 Candidatus Thiomargarita nelsonii
GCAGTCTATCCACATTGTCAATGTGGACAGTCCGACCTTTCACGGTAATCAAACCTTCCCGATTGAGACGATGTAAAATACGGGAGAAGGTTTCTGGCTTAATAGATAGGCGGGATGCAATCACATGTTTAGGAATAGAAAAATTAAATTCATAAACATTGTGATGCTCATCATGTACTTGATAAAGTAAATAATTCACTAAACGATGCGTGGCATTTTGTAGGGTTAAGTTATCAATTTCGTTGATCCACATACTGAGACGCTGGCTCATGTGAGACAAGAGTTGAAAACAAGTAGCAGAAGACTCATTGAGGATATCTAGATATATCTTATTTTCAAAACTTAATAATACACTATGGTTAATAGACTGTGCGGTGACTGGATAAATGGACTTAGGCATAAATATGATGGCTTCAGCGAAAGTCTGCCCCGGTAAAATCACTTCAAATACTTTTTCTGCGCCTTCCAGAGACAGACGAAGCAATTTAATATGTCCCTCTTTGAGCATAAAAAAACGCTCTGCTCGTTGATTCTGTTTAAATAGGTATTCCTCATCTTCTAACTGAATTTGGCGTACACTGTGTTTGATCCGCGCTAATTGTTGAGCGTTAAGACAAGAAAATAAATATAATTGTTGTAATTCTTGATCAGTTGTTAATGTGTCAGGATATGATTGGTATTGCATAATTAATCATCTCAGATAAAGCGGCTACAGGGTAAACCACTCAAGCGTTCATATTCCCTCAATAGAGGCTCTCGTCAATAATCCGCCATTACTCTCGCCACAAGAGATACCCCTATTTCTAAAGCCTATGCTGTAAGTTGTCGCTTTTTATGACGGTCAAAATACCCTTTCACACTGACAATTGCCCGCTTGGGGTTTTCCCGTGTACAACAGCGAGCATAAAATGCCTGCTCCACGAGACAAATAAACTAGGAAATTAGTCAAGTTTTTTTGACCCAAAAGATTAATTTTACCATACTGATAAAATCAATTTGGATGATCTAAGTCAATATTGTTTTTATACTATTCATTTTCAAAAAAAAAAAAAAATTAAATAAATAAATTATTTGCATAATTATCTTTTTATAAGCTAAAGTGTCACACGCTTTAGGAGCCTTTTAATCGCCAGCCGTACCGTCACCAGATTGCTAATATTTAGTTGGCTGATATTTCAATGGCCTCTTTATGCACATAAAGGATAGCTCTTCAAACCGATTTCAATGACACCAACAATGAACCGGGAG
>LUTY01000534.1 GCA_001640045.1 Candidatus Thiomargarita nelsonii
TACAATCAGCCGCGCTTGCTCAGCGGGCGTATCCGTTTTTGACAATTGCTTGAGGGTATAAGCCAGACTATCTGTCGGCGGATTGTTTTTAAATAAGACAATTTATCCAGATCAAATTTCGCTAATTGTGGCTCTAATAATTCATGTTCAATACCGCATTTGATATAGATCTTAAAATAGTCTGGATAATAATGCGCCCCCTGATTGACAAAATTTAAGGCCTCAGAGCGCAGTTGATCCAGCAACAAGCGAGCCGCGACATAGGTATAATTTGGCTCTTTTTCAATGAAAGTGCGGGTAGTCATCACTAGGGTATGCTTAACATCCCGTTCGGAAATCCCGTCAAATATATTTTTTAGGCTTTCATCGAAAATATGTTCAGCGTTAACGTCTACTAAATCGGCACAAGCCTCTATCACCTGCGCCCGTAAATGTTTTTCATCTAAGGGGCGACGTTGACCCGTACTATCAGTGACATATATCACTGTTTTTTCATGTTTTTCAGCACGTAAATGCGCGTGTTCTTCACGATAAAGTACATAAGCACGCGCCACTTTATGAAAGCCAGCACGCATTAAAGCCAACTCTACTTGATCTTGTATATCTTCAATAGGTACCGTGTTTTCATGCCGACTGATGCCCTTAATGACTTGATTAGTAAGAGAATGCACCGCATTCTGTATGCGATTTGAGGCCGTCGCGGTATCGCCTTCGACAGCCAAAAAGGCTTTAGTCATGGCAATAGCAATTTTATTAACATCAAAACGGCTTAATTGGCCATTACGCCGAATGACACGATATTCATTTAATGTGGTGTGTTTTTCAGATGGCATGATGTCTCCTTAAGGACACACAATTGTTATAAACAATTTTTATAATTATTTGTGTGATCACAGTCTCAACTTTTGTAAAATAATACTCTACAGACGAGCAAAGGGCTAAATATATATCTATATGATTTTTATGGTAAAAATATTTAATACGCTGTTAGTGTTACAAATTTTTAGAGCAGATTTTTTTCTATAATTGATATAAAAAATATAAATAAAAAGCGATTTGAACAGTCGTATCGTTATGATTTTTCAGGAGGATGGGAAATTTTTTTGGATGGATTGAAAAATCCCCCCATAAAAGGGGGGATTGACAAGGGAGAATCTTTAGTTTTCTAAAGCTGGCTCAGCATTGTCTGGGGCGGGTTCCTCAGTTAACATCATCACGGGCGGTTTCTCAGGAGAGAGTTGATGAGT
>LUTY01000535.1 GCA_001640045.1 Candidatus Thiomargarita nelsonii
CTGTCGTAGTTCAAACCTGCGGCTTCCCAGTTGCGAAAAGTGGTTGGGGTTTCCCAACGTAAAAAATGTTGCCGTCCACCCCAAACGTTTTGTTCAATTCCTTCGCTTTCACAAGCCTGTTTTAGAATTTCAAATTCTTTGGCCATTTGTGTTGGAACACGGTAAGTGTTATAACTGGGATGCAAGCCAATTTCATGTCCTCTGGCGTGAATATGCCGGAGTAAGCGGCGAATTTCAGGGTGTTCTATCGTATATAAACCATCAATGCTGCCAGCACTATGATCGGTAATAAAGTAAAAAGCACTCCTTAAATCATGACTTTCTGAAATATCCATGATGGCATCAAAGGTATAACAAGGATCAGCCATCATATCATTAAATCTCTTTACTTTCATCCAATTGATCCAAGTTTTAACCGCTTTGCTTGGGCTATGGCGTTTAAGAATATCGGCTGCCATATACCTGAGTAAAAATATCGGAGAGTGGAATAAATATTGAAAAGGTATATCCACATCGTGAGAGAGTTGCATCCGAAATTCTCTGGGTTTGCGTTCTAATTGCGGCCAAAGCTGTTTCATGCAAGTCCAAAGAATTTCAACATATTCGTTGACAATCGGACGGTGCATAAAATCAGCTTGATAGGCTAAAGAGGCACTGGCAGGAAAACGGTCGTGTGAATCTCGTTCCGATATGACAGCTTCTTCATAGCGACTGAGCATGAAAAAGGCTGAGCCAAAAATATCCAAGCCCAAGTTTAGTCTTTTTTCTTCAGAAGTTAAGTAACTTTGACCAAAAATCACGGGCAAAGAAGGCGATACCACGTTTGCTGTTGGTAAGTCGTCTGCAAGCTCCCAATGTTCTAATGGTAAATTGGGTAAACTCTTTGGCTGTAACCACGCATTTGCAGCTTGTTTAAAAAAACAATCTGTGATTGTCAGTACACGATCATCAGCACTGATCTGTACGTTATCACTTTTTTCTTGTATTTCAGTCCTAAAAGGCAAGCCTAAAAATTCACCAACTAACACTGCCAGAATATATTGTCGGGCGGTTTCCAAGCCGCTAGGTAAGCTGACTGTTAGCATGTTTAGCCTCGCAAGCGACGGATAAGATTACGCCCATAATAAACGACATGCATACGTTTGCTCGTATCGAAAATTTGAAAATATGGCTTTTGCACAGCCCCAAAAGCATTGCGAAAAGCTATGAACAAAACGGTGCGACTTGTTTATCTGTTCTCACGGATA
>LUTY01000536.1 GCA_001640045.1 Candidatus Thiomargarita nelsonii
TAATTTTTTGGAGTTGCCTAACGTTCCATGTCCTATTTTTTTTAACTAACCTACTGATTAATGAGGAGATACAATGTCACCACCAATTATGGCGCTCATAGTAATGTGCCTGTATTTTGTATTTTACCACTTTTATGCCAAACAGTGGCTTGCCAAGCGAGTTTTTGAACTCAATCCCTCAACGCAGACACCGGCACACACATTGCGCGATGAGGTAGATTATCTGCCGACGAATAAATATGTCCTCTTTGGACATCACTATGCCTCTGTTGCAGGACTTGCGCCTATGCTTGGACCCGCAATTGCTGTCATTTGGGGTTGGGTACCAGCACTCTTATGGGTCGTTTTGGGCACTCTGCTTATTGGGGCAGTGCATGATTTTTCAGCCTTAGTGCTTTCAGTGCGCCACAAGGGAAAAAGTGTGGGCACTATTGCAAAGGATGTCATCCACCCACGCGCAAGACTTTTATTTCTGCTTGTCATCTTTTTCCTTATTTCCTTGGCTATGGGCGTGTTTGTCTTAGTGATTGCTGGGCTCTTTGCAGCGCCTGATCCGGCAAATATCCCTGCCACGGCTCATCCAGAAGCCATATTTCCCACGATTTCCCTAATGGTGATTGCCATCATGATCGGTTTTTTTATTTACCGACTCAAGTTGCCGATTTTGCCGATGACGCTTGTCGGCTTTGTCCTCATGCTCATCACAACTTGGATTGGATTAGATATGCCCATTACAGGCGTGTCTGCCCATTCATGGACTTTTTCACTACTTATTTATGCTTTTATAGCCAGTGTATTGCCTGTCTGGATTTTATTACAACCGCGTGATTTTTTAAATTCTCTTCTACTCTATTTAGCATTGTTCGCCATGTTGCTCGGCTTTTTTATCCTTTCACCTGAATGGGCGGCACCTGCGTTCAATCTACATCCTGAAGGCGCACCCCCCATGATTCCCTTTTTATTCATTGTTATTGCTTGCGGTGCCGTATCAGGATTTCATGGGATAGTTGCGTCTGGTACCACAGCCAAACAACTTGACAAAGAAACGGATGCACCCTTGATTGGCTATGGCGCTATGATTGGAGAATCTTTATTAGCCTTAATGGCCGTTCTGGCAACCACTGCTGGCGCATTCAGTTCTCATGCAGAATGGTCCAACTTCTATGGCTCTTGGGAACAAGCGGCAGGATTACATCAAAAACTTGGCGTATTTATCCAAGGTACAGGGAATTTTGTCCATCAACTTG
>LUTY01000537.1 GCA_001640045.1 Candidatus Thiomargarita nelsonii
CATGATACTTAAAATAAGCGGTTGACGTGTCATATTATTTGTTAGAGATCATTACTAAAAGGATCACTGTCATGGGCATTTTTTGTACCATTTTATAAAAATATTAATTTTCAATGAGATACTCAATTTTAGTGTTAGTAGGGTATGTGATTTGACCTATTTTTATGTTATATAACACTGTTCTGCGGGGTTTTGGTAACCCGTCTGTTATTTTTCAATTACAACTCAAATCCCATGTCAAACTTATTAGGCAATTCAGGAGAATTTTGTACCGTCATCCGCGCCGCCCGTCTTGTTGCTATGACAGATGTAACGGTACTCATCGAAGGTGAAAGTGGTACCGGTAAAGAACTGTTAGCACAAACTATTCATCAACATAGCCCCAGAGCGCAAGGTGCTTTTATTACCATTAATTGTGCCGCCTTACCAGAAAACTTAGCCGAATCTGAATTATTTGGACACCGTAAAGGGGCTTTTACCGGTGCTGTTGCTGATCAACAAGGGCGCATACAAGCCGCCAATGGTGGCACACTCTTTTTAGATGAAATCGGAGAATTACCGCTTTCCATTCAAGCCAAATTGTTACGTTTTTTAGAAATGGGCGAATGTCAAGTCATCGGTCAAAGCCGCGTCGAGCTGGTTGACACCCGCATCATCGCCGCGACTAACCGCGATTTATATGCACAAACGCAACAGGGCAAATTTCGGCAAGATTTATATTACCGTTTAAATATTGTACCTTTAGAACTACCGCCCTTACGCAAACGCTTAAACGATTTAGAAATGTTACTACAGGCATTCACCAAAGAACTGGCAGAGCGTCACAAACTCTCTCCACCCCATTACAATAAGGCAACGCTCAAACGATTACATCGTTATAAATGGCCAGGGAATATTCGAGAATTACGCAATTTTTCTGAACGCATGCTCATTTTTTTCAGTGGAAAAACCATCGAACCAACTCACTTGCCTCGTCAATTTCAGTCTGAAAAAACGGCCATGTCTGCGGAAGGATTTAGCTTGCCCGAAACGGGTATTAATTTGGAAGCTTTAGAAATCCAAATGATTCGCCAAGCGCTTGATAAAACTTATGGCAACCGTAGTCAAGCAGCGCGACTACTTGGTTTAACACGCGATACCTTGTTGTATCGGATAAAAAAACATGCGATTGAAATTTAGGTTTTTTCGTTGCAGGACGCGGAGCGTCCTGGCATGCATTCCCACGCTCTGCGTGGGAACGAGAAACC
>LUTY01000538.1 GCA_001640045.1 Candidatus Thiomargarita nelsonii
CAACTTTTGTTGAATATAGCCGTCGTGAAAAATCTCTTTTGTTTGTCATTTCGACCAGCGGGAGAAATCTAGTGCGGGGCATAAGATTTCTCCCGCTGGTCGAAATGACAAGAGGCTGAGTAGTAAACAATAGTATTGACTATTTCGCATGTCAAAAAATTTGAGCTAAAATGAACAAAAATGTCGATATTTGTGATGAAATGCGGTGTTTTGGATATCCCGTCGTGTGGCAACTTGTATGTATAATATTTTATTATGAGTACTAAAAAATATAACTTCGCCTTTTTTGGACTGTCTGGCTCAGGCAAAACCTGCCTGTTAGCCGCCCTTGATATACAGCGCATTGAACATCCCGCCGGATACACCAGTTCGCTACTACCAGTAGAAGTTAAACGTCCAGCGAGTGAACCCGATACTTGGACAGAAGCGGAAAAACAAGCTGATATTCTATATAAAAGTAGTGATCGGCTTGAGGAAGCTAAAAATCTATTAGAACAAGGTGCTGTTCCCAATGGAACAGGATTAAGCATAGATTTTATCTATCATTATAAATTTTCATCACCACAAACGGGGGAATTTCACGCTCAATTAATTGATTATGGTGGCGAATTAGTGAGCCCTCAAAATGCGGCTCAAGATATTGCCAAAGATTTACGCGACAAGTTGGCAAACATGGATGGATTGCTCGTTTTAGCCCCCGCACATGATAAAACAGGCGGCTCTGAAAAACTCAATCAATTGCAAAAAACAATGGGGCTGATACCGTTTAGTCAACCCATTGTATTTTTAATAACAAAATGGGATCGTATTGCCACCACCACACAAGCAGCATTAACGGAATTGCCAACCCCAGAACATCGTGATTTATATAATGATCTCATCAACAAAGTTGGAGAAGAGAATTGTAAAGTTTTTCCTGTCAGCGCATTTGGTCAGTGTGAACGGCGGGATGGAAAGGAAGTGCCTAAACAAGTGAATCCCCTTGCATCCTTTGGGGTGTTGGAAGGTTTTATTTGGTTGGCACAACGTTTAGAGACTATTAAGTTACAACAGAATGCCAGTCAGTTGCAAAATTATGAACAAGCCATCGCCCATTATAAAAAATGGCTACCTTATCCTTCATTATCTTTATGGAGACTCAAATGTGAAGGCAAAAAAATTATCAATCTTTTTCCAAAAGATTCAGACATGGCAAAACGTGCTATACAAGCAGGGCACCAATCTAGGATGACTTGGTGGAGTCGCC
>LUTY01000539.1 GCA_001640045.1 Candidatus Thiomargarita nelsonii
AAATCGCCTTGCTCAAGTCTTGGAGCCTCTACATTTTGCCCGAAACAATCGGCTGATGTGCATAGATTACCAACAATATCAATTGTTTCTACTCTCTCATCGGGCGCGGTGGTAATAAATAAAAATACCGGATTGCTCCGAAAAAATCTGCCTAAGCCTACACCCGGATTATGCACATTTAATCCACCGTCAAGAAATACAAAGGTTTTACCATGTAAACGTTTTTTATCGGTGACACGAGCGACAAAATAACCGGCACTGGCAACCAAGGCACGTCCAGCCTCTGCCCAGATTTCTATTGATGACCAAATTTCGCTTTGCCATCGAAGCCATAATTGTTGTCGCAATGCTGATATATCTAAGGCGGCATCTTTAGCGAGGTAAGGTACACCACAACCCAATCCGAGATCAACTATTTTTATGTCTAAATTCGCTTGATGAAAGAGTTCAAAAGTTTCTTCAACTACATCAATTGCTTGGATGATAGGCGCCACAGAAAGTCTTTGTGAGCCAAAATAAAAGTGTAGTCCCAAAAACTCGATATGGGCGAGACTTGCAGCGGCTTGAGCTATTGATAGTCCCTGCTCCGGGCTGAGCCCGAACTGGGTGCCACCAGCTAAAAGACGGGAACTGCCCGCTGCAACGCCGATATCCCATTCACCTTGTCCCGTGATTTCCGCTCCGATTCCTAAATTAGACAAGTGTTGGACTATGCCCGGTTGTGGATTGGCTTTTAAAGAATAAAAGAGCTTGGCATTGTCCGGAAAAAGTTTTCGGTAAGCCGCCACCGCTTTATTCAGAGCTAATTCATTATAGAGATAGAGTGGCGTTGACAATTCGTCTCGGTGTGCCGTGATGTAGTCTAAAACTCGGCGCGTTTTTTTAGTCATCTATTTTATTTGCATTTTCCAGTCTGCAAGTGTAGCGAGCGTAGGCTCACGCACCTTTTAAATTATAGTATGTGTGGATTATGAGATAAGTTCTTTGATACTGATTTCAAAAGATTCCCTTTCTTCATTTGATGGATTATGCTTTTTTATAAAACTCGATGTTCAAGTTTTTAGCACTTGACATTTTTGATTGCTGTATAATCAATTAATTATAGCATTTGCCATTTTGTCAAATCAAAGCACTTTTGTCAGATCGATGATCTGAGAAATCTTTAACGGCATCAATAAGATTTCTCAGATCATCGATCTGACAGATAAGATTTCTCCTTTTGTGCTGGACGGGGTTTGCAACCCCG
>LUTY01000540.1 GCA_001640045.1 Candidatus Thiomargarita nelsonii
CTTCTCACCCACAAACACGATCACCCAACTTTTCAGATTTTGCAACCGTTTGACGTCCTCCAATTCCAGATAAACTTTCACCGGCTTGGATGCCTCGACTATCAAGTTTTTTTGGCTTGACAAAATAGACAAGCTTATCACAATAAATAAATTAGATAACTAGATAATAAATTTTTATCTATTGAAAAGCAAAGCTTTGATAAACTATAACACCTAATCAAACAAACAAGTGATATTAAAGCCCAATGATCATAGCCGAACCCGCATATTTTATAAAATCGTTTATTGTCGATCTGAATAATGCCATAAAGGATCTAAAAGCTAGCGCAGGTATTTTGCTCTCTCAAATAACTTGGTTAGGTTTTTGTTTAATGGGTATTTTGTTGGTTAACTCTGTTTGTTGGGCAAAATTTGAGCGTGCTAGTTTGGGTGGATATAGCCTAGCTAGATTATCTTGGATGTTTAGAAAAGCTAAAATAGCATGGTCTCTTCTTTTTATTGCCAGTGTCAAACGTGTTCTAAAGCAACATGGAATTACTGAAGGGACTTTAGTTATAGATGAAACGGATTATCGCCGTGCTAAAAGGACCAAACGCATCTATAAAACACATAAACAAAAGGATAAGAAAACGGGTGGTTATGTTAATGGGCAAACCATTGTCTTTTTGTTATTGGTAACCAACGCGATTACCATTCCGGTGGGTTTTGCCTTTTATATGCCAGATCCCGTTTTTCGTTCCTGGAAAAAAAATGACGATAAATTAAAAAAACAAGGTATTGCTAAAAAAGATAGGCCAGTTGAACCGGAACGTAATCCTGACTATCCAACTAAAGTACAAATAGCTTTGAACTTGCTGCAAGAATTCCATGTTCATCATAATGATATTAGAGTTCAAGCCGTTTTAGCAGATGCATTGTATGGTGAAGGTCACTTTATGAACCAAGCCTCCAAAATATTTGGAGGCGTTCAGGTGATTAGTCAATTGAGTAACAACCAAAATATTTTGGATAGAGGTCAGAAAAAAAGTGTTGATCATTACTTTAATTCCACTAATAAAGGTGTTAATCAAATTATCTGCATCAGAGGTGGCGAAAAAATCATAGCTACTGTTAGCAGTGCTAGATTAAAGGTTGACGCGCATGGTGTCAAACGTCCGCTTTGGACATGAATTCTGTTCCGAGGCCTAAGGCATCCCCAACGGCCTGACCAAATAGCGTTCCAATGTACCGATCCTCTGAAGTTCT
>LUTY01000550.1 GCA_001640045.1 Candidatus Thiomargarita nelsonii
GTCAGCGAAAATTTCGGCCATGTCAATAAGGCATAAATGCCCGGTATATCTAAGGCTAATTCAATTGCTTTGATGATTTTTGCAGACATAAGTCTAAGCCACTACCTTTTCTACCTTGATCTTAAATTCCCTTAACCTATCTGGCATTACCCCCTCTTGGATAAAAGTACTTTTTTGTTGTATATCGCCTATTTCACTGACAGCATAACAATCTTTACAAAGTGTTTGATAATCACCTTTCAACAAGCTTGTATGAATATCCTTGACTATCTTCGATTCCAACAGGTCTTGAAAAGAATGTTGATAAAAATTGCCAATATTACCAATACTACACATATTCACATCACCATTGCTGGAAATGATGAAGTTAAAAAACGCATAAGCACAGTCTTTTTTGTTGGCAACAGTGGATTTACCCGGTTCCTCTGAAAATAAAGGGGGGTGAATCAGCGTTCTGCTTTTATCATTGTCAAACGGTTTTTTGACTTTGCTTATCACCGAATCGTATAAATTTTGATGAAAAAACAGTGAGTCATTAAATAGGTGAGAAAAGGGGGTTGTCAGGTTGGCATGTCTTAACTGAAGCACTTTGATGTCGTATGTTTTCACAAATTCGTACACATTTTCGAGTTCTTCGACGTTGCTTTTCATCATGGTATAATTTACCCGAACAATCGGTTTATCTCTACCCGCTTTCGGTTTTTTCAGGGATTCCAACACTGACAATACAGGGATTGACGAAATAAGGGATTGGTGTGTGGGTTGTTTTGAGATTGTCCGTTTTATGTGGGAGTGTGCTCCAGTTGAACTTTTGTTTTAATCCCCTTGGTTCGTACAATTCGGTTTCGACAAATAAATCGATATCGCCTCCACGTTCTTCTTTTCATTCAACCTTAATTTTTTCTAACGACTCACAAAAAAGCTTGAAACTTTCATTTAAATTGACATACTTCACAAGGTATTTTGTTTTTCTAAATTTCTCACTGAGTTTGTCAAATTTATCTAATTCATTATCGCACTTTAAAATTTTGTTTTTGTCTCTTTTTGAAAGTTTTCTGTTTAAGACTCTATTTAGTTCATCTTTAGGATCATTATGCCTACAAGTATCACGTTCTTGAGCGGTATAGATAGTCAGTACCCAAGCTTCTGTTTCTTCTATAGTAATGGCATAAAAAATTGGCTCACTGAACTGATTTTCTATCCACTCATTGATTTTATCAATAACATTATTCCGTAGAATCTTAGAGTAATCAGGATTTCCAGGTTTCTTAGGTCTTTCAACTTCATAGTTTATTTTTTCTGCCTCTGCGGTATCTATTTGGAGAATAATATACCTGTCCTCTTCAACACTAAAAAAATCGACTAATTTGTGCTTTTCAATACATGCTTGCTTGACAAGTTCCCAATTACTAAATTGTTCTTGTGACATGTTATGAAGGTCCGTTTCATCGAAATATAATTCTGGCTGTAAAAACGTGATGTTGGAACTATCTATTCGTATTTTTCCTCTAAGAATGTTACGGATTACAGCTAAATCACTTTTTCCTTCTGCAATAATTCCTATATACATAATCACTATCCGCTCAGAAATTTGTGGGTAGTCCTCCCAAATATCCTCTCATCCACATCTCAGACAGTTTTAATCTTTCGTCTGATTTCGGCTTTAATCGTATAGGTTTCGTCTGTGTTTTTCCCTCATCATTTCTGGAAACGACAAAAAGCTTTTGTTCGTCGTCATGTAAATTCAGCCCATCTAAAACAGATGGATTATGGGTCGTTATCAGTACCTGTTTATGATTGGCTTTTGCTAGTTGAGTTAATTCTTTGAGTAAGGTACGACAAATTCTTGGGTTTAGACAAGTTTCAATATTATCAATTGCGAAAAAAGTAGGGGTTTTTTGGCTTATAAACAGAGCCAAATAAAACCAAACATGTAACACGCCATCATTAGTATTTTCAGCAGAAAACCAATTATTCATGTTTTGCATGAATTTATCTTTGAAATATAAAATGGAATGACTTCTACCCAATTTATGACCTTTGAATTTTAACGAGTCTTTCTCATCAACATACGCTTCTTCAAGCCAAGAAATGAGGTAATTATATTTTTGAAGTTGTTTCCATTCAGTTTCTGTAAATTGGGAAAGCAAAATATCCAAACTCTCCCCATTAATACCCAATGGCATCCTTTTACTCTCTGAACTAATTCCTCTTAAGGCTTTAGTACTTAAGCTAAATATTAGATATTTAGTCAATTTATTGACTTCATGAACCAGCCAAGTTTCTGTCCGTTTGTCATTATTATCATGTAGTTCCGTTTCATCAATGAGATATAGCCGTGATTCATCTTTCCATTTTGAATAAATATCATCATTATTGTCACAATATAAAATGGATGGAATCTCAAGCTTTGCATCCTGATCGCCTTGAACTTCTAAGTTAATAATAATTTTGTTTTTTGGTTTTGTTCTCGTAAACGAGCTAAACGTCAGGTTAGGTTTAGCAACCCTTATTCCTCTGTTAGATAAACCTTCTACATTCAATTCTAGGGCTTTAGAAGCACTTGCCATAGCTAACGCTTCTAAAATGTTGGTTTTGCCACATCCATTTTCACCAATAAAAATATTGATCCGACTTAATTCAAGGGTGGCATTGTGGATAGATTTGTAATTTTCAACGGTTAATCTCTTTAACATATGTATTCCTTTCTCTTAAAACAATTGTTGCACCACGCAGCGTCGTTGATTCATAACCTTGAACATCAAGTTTTAGCAAAACGGGCGGCTCAAGCGTGATAGCATTGAAAACCTTATCTAGGGTAGAAAGGTTCACAGAAATCGTCTTGACTTCTTGTGCATTAGGAAAAGCTAGACGATGCGCTTCAGCAAGCGGGATGATAGAGCTTGAGAGACTGTTGGCCTTGACATGAAATATTATTTGCTAGTTCTAGGGCGAATAGGTTTAGCAGGATTACCAAAGGAAATCATTCTTGCAGGTAAGTCATGAAGAACAGTACTTCTTGTTCCAACTACAGCTCCATCCCCAATGGCCACACCAGGAGCCACAAATACGTCTGTTGCTATCCAAACTTCAGAACCAATATGAATTTTTTTCGCATAGATATCAAATGAGGGCTGTGTAAAGTCATGTCCTCCTGTACAGATGTAAGATTTCTGGGAAATGACCGTGTTAGCACCAATCTCAATATCCCCCAAACTATATAGCACAACATCATCACCGATCCATGCCCAGTCTCCAATGGACACTTTCCAAGGATAAGTTATCTTAGCTGTTGGTCTAATCAAAACGCCTTTTCCAACCTTTGCACCGAATAAACGTAGTAACCAACAACGCCATCCATACATAAATTGAGGCGATAAACCAAATAGGCTAGATTGAACCAACCACCAAAGCTGAACCAACCAAGCTGGACGGCCACGGAAATTATTCGGTAATTTAAATATACTCAAATCTTGCATTAGTGATACCTGCTCAAGGAAAGGCCAGATGTTCTCCATAAATTTGCTTTTGGATCACGATTGATGGCAATATGATCAATTTGTGCGACTCGTTTCACGCCAAGGCATTGTTTCAATAGGAAAATATTTTAACTTCTGCCGGAGCAGGTTTGCAACCTGCTCCGTAACGTTTTATGTTTAAAATCTCATAAAATTCATTTTTCATGTAAGGCTATCGCGCAACGGGCAACCACTTCAGT
>LUTY01000542.1 GCA_001640045.1 Candidatus Thiomargarita nelsonii
GAGCCCAGAATTTATCAAGGCTGAGATGGATCTGTTTGCGCGTCAAGCTATGGAAGCCCAAGTTCGTGAGCAAAACTGTAATATCCCGTTGCACAACTGTATCTTGCAACAGCAAAAGCCGACGACTCAAAGCTGTGACTAACCGTTGTCATTGTAAAGGCCAAACCACAATTTTGATTAGCCGCATCTTTAACAATTAGCACCACCTCATCAGCCGCATGATTGTCGCGCAAAGTATGGACATTATCCATATAGCCATCCGTAGTACTTTTTAATCTAGAAAGCGTTTCATCCCAATCAAAATCGGTTTCGTCATAAGCCACTTCTGCGGTATGAACAAGGTTCAAGCGTTGAGTCACTTGACTATTGCCATAACCGACATTACTTTCTGTGATGGCCAAATCAATTAGATTTTGCATAGCGGTTTGACCACCCACAATATCTTTGGCATCAGGTGTATACACAACTAATACATCAATAACGGAACCATCATCGGCGTTGGTGACCAAGTTTTTATCAATACTCTCATTTCCGGTTGTTGGCAGCTCAAATTTGTTAGGTTCAACTGGGATAGGATGAGCCTCCGGCGGGAATTTCGATTGGTCGATTTCTCTCAGAACATGTATGCCCTTTTTTGCGTAGCGCACTTGATAGAAAGCACCAGGCAGTACAATGTTACCCGCCATTTGTTCACTGCGAGTAATTAAAATCACCTCACTTTGCTGAATACCGTTTAGGTGACCAATCCAGGCAATTCCACCTCTTGACAATTTTTCAATGCGATCCAATGTTGCCACAAAGGAGGTGCCATCAAACAGATTTAATAAAATCTTGTCATTTTGGCTGGCTTGTACTTTGGTGTTAAGCAATCCGGTTTCCACATGAATAAACCTATGACGGATTGTTGTTATATCGGATACGCGATCTTGTTCTTGAAGCGAGAGCCCCACTCCTTCAACATTTTGCCAAAGAGGCGATATCACAGGATCAGCGGCAAAGGCAACTCCCTGTGAAAGGTATCCCATGACAATAAAGACAAGCATAAACCAACTCATTAAGCTGGCAATGGATGATGAAAGCTTACCCATTTTGGTTAGATGAGTTTTTGGTGGATCTAATTGACTTCGAGGTATCATTATTTGTCCTCCAAATTGCTAGTTATTGAAAATACGAAACCTCATTACATCTCGGCAAAAGTTTTCGCGGTAGCGAAAACTTTTGCCTCTGAAGGACATTTCAACAGTG
>LUTY01000543.1 GCA_001640045.1 Candidatus Thiomargarita nelsonii
CGTTTTGTCATTAGTGGCATGGTGTGTTTTTGCGATATTGCTATGGGGACATTGGCAATAGCCGCTTTCTGTACCTGAGTATCACAAAAAGTAAAGTACTGTCCGCCACCCAGACTCATATTGACTGCCGCAATATCAAAAGTGGAATGTAATTCAAATATACGTTCTAGACCTTTCATTTGGTCGGTATTCCAGCTTAAAGCGCAACTACCAGAAGTACCACAAATCGAAGGGTCGCTAAAGATAGAAAAAACTTGCACGGCAATGACTTCTGCATCTTTAGCTACGCCAAAATTTGGGCCTATACCATCATTACCGGCAGCAGAACCAGCAACATGTGTCCCATGAGCACAATCAGCGGCCGCATCTGCTAAACCGAGGTCATTCGCTACAGCCGTGCAATCAATACCAGAATCAGGAGCAGTTGATTCTTCCACGCCACTAGGACAGGCTGACATGGAGGTATAAAACGCATCATTTGTAGAGTAACAGGCTTCTGAAACCACCTTATTTGCTGTAGAGAAAAAAGGATGGGTTTTGTCAACCCCGGTATCCAAGATAGCAACAGTTTGCCCTGCCCCGGTATATCCCATAGCCCATGCCTCATTAGAGCCTATGACACCATTACTGCTCTCCATTATAAGGGGTACAGGTACATCCTCTGTAATACTGCGAACCTCGGCAACTTGTGCTAACTGCTTTAAAGCTTCAGCATCCACTCGTAAGGTCATAAAGGGGATATATTTAAATTTTGCAATTAAACGGGCGTGGAACCGCGCCATTTTTTGCCACACCACATTTTGAGTGGTTGCAATTGTTTGATGCTGGTTTTCCCGCGCTTGGGGAGCCGCCAATTGACCTTCTGGCGTAAAGGGTATATTTAGGCCAACGATGACCCGCACTGTGCCCTGCTGCATAGCCTTATCAATTAGGCGTGGCACACGGATAACAGTCTCTGGTTTAGAGGCATCTACTGCAAAAGCAGGTAAAGCCACCATCTGGGTAATTAACCCTGTGATGACACAGGCGACTACAAATACCCAACTTCGTAGCCATTTATTCTCGTCAATAGGTACATTATTCATGCTATTCTCTTATATTGGTGCTTTTCAGATAAATATTTACAATCAGTTAAATCATTATAGGCCGGTTCGATAAGGGTTTATCCTTGTTTATATAACATCCTTGTCGTTATGTTAGTACAACTAATTGAGAAATAAACGAATTAAAAACGAAAAATTCGTT
>LUTY01000544.1 GCA_001640045.1 Candidatus Thiomargarita nelsonii
CGATAAGTATTGTCCAGAAGGCAGCGGCACATGTCCCATTGTCATATAGAGAGAAAACAGGAAACGAGATTTGTGCCGCTAATGGTAGGGAAGAAAGAACATGCCAATCGGTTCTGTTTGTTTATGTCACTAATGGGAATGGGAGTCGTAGGTATTTGCCTTATGATAAATCGTGCCAAGCACCCATTACTTATCCTTGGCCTTGGGGACGCTCTTATTCAAGGCCAAATACTTTGGCGAGTGAATGGGAACACGGAGACATATGGGTAGTCTGTTGCAAGCGTTAGCAAACTTTGAACTGTGATTTATTACAGAAAAATCAATAACTACAAGGATTAAATATAAGAAAGGATAAACCAAATCGCGCTTGGTATAAATTTTTACTTTTGGGTTTTGATTTATGCTTTATCCTTGCTTATATACAATCCTTGTAGTTATTTGAATTTAAAGGTTTATTACTCAATGACGACAAACACACACAAAACCATTTTTATCCTATTATCCAGTTTACTGATATTAGGCATTTTCAATCCTATCTCGGCGCGTGAAAATATCTACGCGCTGACAGAAATGGTGGACATCATTGGAAAAGAACAGCGAGGCAACGGATTCGACTTTTTTGTCCAGATTGGCAAAAATTATCACCGCGTCACCGATTGTGGAAATGGGCAAAAATTAGCCCAATTACTCAATACTCATTTAGATTGGGTGGGATTAACGGGTGAAACAAGCTTGCAAGCGTGGAATTTAGAGCCGCGCCCCTCTTTGAGCTGTCACCCAACCTGGTTAGAAACCCCCGTTTATCTGGAAAATTTTACCACTTACTATTTTTCAACCGGTAAAAAGGGAGAATATTACAGCATCAATCAAGATTGCGGACATGCGTTTTACTCGACACTATTTCAACTTGAAAATCGAATCAGAAAATTTCAAGCCCCAAAGGCTCAAAAACTGATCAAGCTCAGTTGTGAAAAAACCCATGCCTCAGTGGGTGATTATGCCTTATATTTTGTCGAAGAAGCGCGAGCTGGGGGCACGGGTGGTTGGGTTATCGTGCTCTCTTATCGGAGCAAACGGCAACAACCGACTTGGATTGTCATTTCTAAGATAGACGGACAATATCTCAAAAATGTGGCGCGTGAGAAAATTGAGTCAATCACTCAACAACTCAATGGCATGAACTACGGCGTAAAACACCTGACTTATTTTCCCTTTCAACTGGCTAAAGATGAACCTTGGTTTGA
>LUTY01000545.1 GCA_001640045.1 Candidatus Thiomargarita nelsonii
AGAATCGTTGCTTGCGGTTTTTGATATAACAACCCGCCAATTGCTGCAAACACGGCGATTAAAGGCTGACACTTCAATATGTGCTGCATTTTCCTTGCCTACACCTGATGAAGATATTTTGCCTTCAGTCGCATTTTACACAACACAAAAAGAGCTGGTTGTTGTACATAATGATGGGGACTTGCATATTATTCCACACAAAGTTTGCGGAAAAATTCTTGCCATTACTTTTCTTGGTCATCAGCTCGTTTTAGCAGGAATAACAGATCAGCAGTCGCACCAGTATACGGGTGCTGGGAGTTATTCTCCCGCCAGCCTTATAAAGGTAATCAGTTTGGATGGTATCGAGGAAGTCGTCAACACCGAGAGCCAACATGGGTTTAACACTTGCTGCCACGGCTATATTGAGTGTGTGTCTTCAACACCTGATGGAAAGCGCTTTGCTACGGCATCACATATATTTGCGATGGATGAATATTCGGAATATGAGGGAATTTCTCTTGGTGAAGCCGCCGTATGGCAAAAAAATAAGGGTGTCTGGGAGCCTTCTTTTAGGGCAAGTAGAGGCGTTGGCATATTTGCGATCGCTTTTGGTTCTGATCAACAGCAGACGGTGGGCGTAGAGTGGGGAGAGGGTTTGACCCTTTGGGACAATGAGGGAAAGCGTATTGAAACCAAGAAAATCACCTCAGATGATTGCTGTTGTTCGCTTATTGTCACCTCTGAAAACAAACCGACAGTTCTTGTAGGTGTCAATTCTGCTATTCATTGCTTGGCGCTGGATGACATTGCTAATCCCCGTAAAATTTCTGCGGCTTTCCACCACCATGGTGAGGTTAAAACCGCTGACATATCCCCTGATCTGAGCCTTATCGCCACCGGATCGGTTGACTTTAAAATTGCCATCCAGGAAGTTCGCCCAGGCAATATGGCTCATTTGCTTTGGGAGGATGCCCACACTGAACGTGTCAATTCGGTCGTGTTTAGCCCTGATGGGCAGAGAGTTTACTCTGGCGGTTACGACTGGATAATCAAGTGTTGGAGTGCCCAAAGTGGGGAAAGGCTTGGCGAATTTAGTGATAGCGGTTTTGGGCGGATTGGTACATTGGGAGTGGCACCAGATGGTGACATGTTGTTTTGCTCTAGTGTAGGTAATCACCGTTTTGTGGTTTTGGATCGCGATCTCGATCCACTCATTGCTATTTCTATGGGATTTGATTCAATCTTTAGGCATGTCTTCTCTC
>LUTY01000546.1 GCA_001640045.1 Candidatus Thiomargarita nelsonii
TATGGTATCGAGCGATGTGTTTGCTTGAGCATTCATAAAACGGCTCCTTGATTGTGAACATTTTAGTATTTTGGAGTCCAAGATAAATCTGGCAGACTCCTAAAACCGTCGCCTATTCCGTAGCTGTTGAGGATTTTTCACACCCCGCATAATATTCGCCATTCCTCGTTTTTTGGAGGCTTGTTTGACCATTTTTTGCATTTTGGCAAATTGCTTGAGTAAGCGATTCACATCTTGGATTTGCATTCCAGAGCCATTGGCAATGCGGCGCTTTCGCGAGCCTTTTATGAGAGTTGGAAAACGTCGCTCATGTGGGGTCATGGAATTGATAATCGCTTCCATACGAATGATTTCTTTATCGTTGAGCGCTCCCTTCGCTTTTTCAGGTATTTGATCGAGACCTGGCATTTTATCCATCAAACTTGCCATCCCCCCCATATTTTTCATTTGTATCAATTGGCTGCGAAAATCTTCAAGGTCAAAACCTTTCCCTTTTTTCAGCTTGCCCGCCAACTTATCGGCTTGCTCTTTATCAACTGTGCGCTCAACATCTTCAATTAAAGTGAGTACATCACCTTGGCCGATAATTCTTGAGGCGATACGATCTGGATAAAAAGGCTCTAGCGCGTCTGTTTTTTCGCCCACACCGAGAAATTTTATCGGTTTCCCAGTAATATGTCGCACCGATAATGCCGCACCACCACGCGCATCACCATCCGTCTTGGTGAGAATCACCCCTGTTAAGGGCAAAGCATCGTTAAAAGCTTTAGCCGTTTTTGCCGCATCCTGTCCTGTCATGCTATCCACCACAAACAACGTTTCCGTCGCTTGCGCGGCTGCATGTAAGGCTTTTATTTCATCCATCATTTCGTCGTCAATATGAAGACGACCAGCGGTATCAATCAACAAGACATCCGCAAATTGTTTGCGAGCATGCGAAATGGCAGCAGTGGCAATATCGACCGGCTTTTGGGCACTCTCACTCGGGAAAAATTGTGCCCCGACTTCACCTGCCAAAGTTTCCAATTGCTGAATAGCGGCAGGGCGGTACACGTCACAACTGACAACCATAACGGATTTTTTCTTGCGCTCAATCAGCCAACGGGATAATTTAGCCACCGTTGTGGTTTTACCAGAGCCTTGTAAGCTTGGCTATTGCCTCATCTGATTATGAGACGCGGAAATTTTTTCATTGATGGTTTAAATATAGGCTATCATGCCGCTGAAAGTACTCATGGTCGT
>LUTY01000547.1 GCA_001640045.1 Candidatus Thiomargarita nelsonii
CCAAGGACGTGAAAAGCAAGGGCGGCGAGATGATCGAGTATTATTTATGGCTCTGAACAATTCTAACTTATTGGCACCTTGGTTAAATACGATCATGGCTTATAAAGTGCCGATAATCGGTATTTATTCATTGCCTTTGTTATGTCAAGCTTTGCTCAAATATCTACCTAAAGCACCTTATCTGCTATTGGTTGCACATACGCCACCGATCAATTCACAGAATCCCGCCGGGCTGCGCCAAAGCTTTTTTGTTCATCAAAAATTGCAATTGAGTCGTTTGACACCTTTAAAGACGCTGGCACCTCAAGAATATGCCAAGGAGGTTTTAACACAAATCAGCACAACTCAACATTATTTAAATAATGCGCGGATGTTGCCAGAGCCGCTATCGGTGGTGATATTAAGCGATACTGCCTTGCTCAGTGCCTTCAACACTGATAGCACTCTTTTTAATCTACATTTATTAGATAGCCATGATTTTGCCCAACAATTGGGTTTGCAAGGGGAAAAAACTTGGTATTTGCATCATTTTGTGGCTTTTCAATTATCGCGCCGTTGGCACATAACTCAACATTACGCCACCGATACCCCCTTTTTTTATTACCGCAAAGTGCGTCTGGCTCTTTATTTTCTCTCTGTGCTTTTAGTTTCAGGGGCGACAATGCTAAGCTTAAGAACCTTAGAAAAGGCTTTAGTTATCCAGCAAAAAGGCGAACAAATTGTAGAGAAAACGGTCAAACGTCAAGCGGCATTGGAACAATTAAAGCAAAAAAAGCCCAACTTGCCCCTTGATATTTTGCTGATTCGCAACATCGTCGATCTGAGCCATCACCTGAAAGCACGCCACCTGTCACCGCGCCCAGCGTGGGAAAAACTCAGTCAGGTTTTGAGCCGCTATCCTGACTTATTTCTTGAGCGGCTAGAATGGGGGATCGGTGATTCTTTCCAAAGTCGCGTCGATGCTAGCGAAAACGATGATATTGATCCAAGCAAACACTTTATTGAAGGAATGAGATTGCATGGTATTATTAAAAATAATGAACAAAATACTTTGCAAATATTCGATTCTTTGATGAACGACTTACGCCAAGATTGGCGCGTTGAAGTATTACTCGCCCCTTATGATCCATCGCAGCGGCTCCAAGGACAAATTGGCTCACAAGTGAATAATGCGCCATTTGTTATAGAACTCTTGATTAAGCACGGTATATCAAGTACAACGAATGAGTAAAGACTTTGATG
>LUTY01000548.1 GCA_001640045.1 Candidatus Thiomargarita nelsonii
TCATGCCAGTGGCAATCCACATATTCAAACTGATCCGCATAATATTGCTCGTGTTGCTAAAGTGTTAGCGCAACGTCTCGCTGAATTGGATCCCGCCAACGCGGCTGATTATCAAAACCGTTATCAGAATTTTGAAAAGCGTTGGCAAGCGGCTATCCGGCGTTGGGAAAAACAGGCGGCTGTATTAAAGGGTGTCCCTATCGTCGTTCATCACAAAAGCTGGGTTTATCTTGAACACTGGTTAGGACTCAAGGAGATCGCCACTTTGGAGCCCAAGCCGGGTATCCCACCGAGTAGTTGGCATCTTGCGCGGGTTTTAAAACAACTCAAACGTCAACCAGCTAAAATGGTGATTTATGCGGCTTATCAAGAGTCGCGTCCGGCGCACTGGTTGTCTCAAAAGGCTGGTATTCCGGTTGTTGAATTACCCTTCACGGTAGGCGGTACAAGAGAAGCGAAAGACCTTTTCGCGCTGTTTGACGAGACGCTGAAACGTTTACGGGGAGCGGTCAAATGAGCTTAGAAGGACTTGATTTAGGCATTTTAGGCCCGGCTTTTCTAGCCGGGCTGTTGGTACTGTCTACGCATGTGCCGCTAGGACAAGAAGTGTTGGCGCGTGGCATTATCTTCATCGATCTGGCCATTGCCCAAATCGCCGGGCTTGGGGTTATTGCAGCCCACAGTTTTGGCTGGGAGGCGCACGGTTGGGAGGTGCAAATAGCCGCAGTCAGTGCCGCTCTGTCAGGTGCCTTAGTTCTGAATTGGACAGAAAAGCGATGGCCTGATATACAAGAAGCGCTGATTGGTGTTTTGTTTGTGCTGGCAGCCAGTGCGGGTATTCTCTTTTTGTCAAATAACCCTCATGGCGGAGAACATCTGAAAGAATTGCTGGTAGGCCAAATTCTTTGGGTCAATACAGCGAATTTGGTGCCGCTGGCTGTACTTTATGGTATTGTTTTAGGGCTTTGGTTTGGACTGCGAGCGCGTCTGGGTAGGCCGGGATTTTATCTCTTGTTTGCGGTGAGCGTGACGGCATCGGTACAATTAGTGGGTGTTTATCTGGTTTTTGCTACGCTGATTATTCCTGCCTTGGCGACACGCGGTATTCAGCACGAGCAGCGCCGCTTATTTACTGGGTACAGTGTTGGCATTGTTGGCTATGGTGTGGGTTTAGTGCTGTCTGCGTTGCTTGACTTACCAACGGGAGCGGTTATTGTTTGGTCGCTGGCTGTCATCGGTGG
>LUTY01000549.1 GCA_001640045.1 Candidatus Thiomargarita nelsonii
AGATAGGTACACCATAATGAGGCACTTTACCAACTAGGGTTTCTACAAAGCGGTTCATTAAGCCTTTTTGCGTACTCAGCAACAGTAAGGCCATGCAGAGTACCCCAGCCAATAGAAAAGTCAACCAGCGAAAATCGCATCCGCCTGGGCATTTAGCCCTAAAGAAATTCTTATTGAGCCGGTATTCACGTAGTGCTAATTTCCACCATGCGTTCTTATGTATTGCCATTGATGAGTGTCTCCATTTTAACATGCGACGCTCCGCGTCGAACCTTATATAAGTCCAACCCTAGTCTTTTCCCATTCACAACGAGCCTTGTGAGCATTTTTGTGTTTGACGCTCAAGAATTTTTTTGCCCCATACAACTGCGGATCATTATTATGATGGGTGACCCAAACTAACATTCTCTTGCCTTTCCAGCCTTCTTTGGTGAGCCATTTATTCAGTACCCTCATGACCTGACGACGGGTTTCTAGATCAAGGTTGCCAGTCGGTTCGTCCGCAAACAAGACATTTGGATTATGTGCAACCGCCTGCGCTAAAGCCACGCGCTGGTATTGACCACCGGAAATTTCGTGAGGAAAACGTTGCAATAATTTATCAATTTCTGCTTGTTCTTGTTCTAATAGCATGTCGTTTAAAGTCTCTTTGACCGTGCTACGCGCCTCTGTTGTCGATATGCCTTTTAATTCCAGTGGATAGGTCAAATTATCCTGCACATTCAAATGCGGGAGCAAGGTACTGTTCTGAAAAGCGAAACCAAAGCGATTCTGCCGTAATTCTACCAGTTCTTGAGGAGATGGCAGTTGTGCCTGTGACCATTGCACTTTTTCTTGATCTGGAAACACCCATAGCACTTCGCCGGTAGTGGGCCATTTCAGTCCTGCCATCAAGCTGAGCAGCGTACTTTTCCCCGAGCCGGTTCTCCCCATGACTGGCACTTTAGTTCCTTGGTCGGCAGATAATATGAGGTCCACTTCGAGAGAAAAAGAACCGCTGTGCGAATTTTCCCATTTCACACAGCCATTTGTGATGAGACATCCCCAAGTCATGGCAAATACTCCTGTGGCACCCAGTAGATCATTTTAGTTTCTCTAAAGTTATGGTCATAGCGATAGGTATCATCATCACCTAAACGCTTTTTACTAATACGACCGCTAATGAAGGGAATCCGCTTACCGTTTTCGCTGGCTTTTGTACAGGTGCTTTTAGGATACGGTTTGGTCTTGAAATGGGGAC
>LUTY01000560.1 GCA_001640045.1 Candidatus Thiomargarita nelsonii
ATCAAAGTCGAACTATTTGGCAAAACCGAACGCATTTACAAAACTGGCGACTTAGCAGTTTGTTGGTATAACTCCCGTGTTCGTCAAGGCAAATTTAGGGAAAATGAAGCTGCTGTCATTTATGTAGATATTCGTGTCAAGGAGGATGAATTTTTAGATTTGGAAACGCCCTTTATGAAAGATATTTTTGGTACTTTTGCAATGATGCAACTTGATGAAAATGATGAGATACGAGAACAGAAAGGTGCGATGTACGATTTATTTATTGAACAGTTGGAAAAAAATACGGGTATGAAATATAAAGTTTTCCAAATCCGTATACCACCGCCTAAAAGATGTCACACTTATTCCAAGCTTCATCTTCTTTTGGGTGATCCCTTGTGTTATGTGGTACGAGATGAAAGTTGTATTAGCTTAGAAAAAATTGAAGAGATAAAACGATGAATGAAAAAAAATTTGAAGAAGCCGTAAGAACCACGCTGAAAGAACTTTGTTCAATGAGTCGTGAAGAATTTCACGTCGAAATGGAAAAACGTAAGAATAGTGATTTTGCTCAGATTTTTTCTGAGGCAAATGATGATGATTATCCAGCTCAAGTTAACCAACATGATATAAACACGTATCAACTTGAAAAAAAATTAGAAAAGTTATTCAGTGAGGTTGTTGAAAGACAATTTAAAAAGTTTTTGCCAGTTGTTGTAGAGGAAGTTTTATCAAGAGTTGAACAGCAAGCGTCGCTTACGTGATATCATATATTTTATTTAGTTAATTGATATGATTAGAGAAAATTTCTGCTTCAGTATTTATCATCGTCAATGTTGAAACTGAGGAAATTGTCAAATGGACAAAACCATTCAATATCGCAGCTTGATTAAAAGTCTATTAACTAAACATGCAGAACTTGTTGTCAACCAAGATAATCAAAAAATGGAGACACTTCTAAGCTTTGATGAAGAACACGATCAATATCTTTGGTAACAATATGCTGGCAAAATGATCATCGTGTTCATGGAATTACTCTTCATCTTCGTTTACACAGTGGCAAAATTTGGATTGAACAAGATTGGACTGAGTCTGGCATTGCCACGGAGTTATTGAAGGCGGGAATTCCCAATGATGAGATTGTCTTAGGTTTTCGTAATCCCAAAAAACGGCCCCTGACTGAATTTGCGGTGGCTTATGTGTTTAGCAATGCAGTATTCTTCTAATAAAAACTTTGAACGTGGAGACAAGATATGCAGAATGGTCATTGTTGGAAGAATTAACAGCGGATGAAGAACAGTCACGCATCAATGACCCCAAAATTGTTCAATCTGCCATTTTTTCTGTGCAAGTGGCTTTAGCCGCATTGTGGCGTTCGTGGGGCATTATACCAGATGCCATTGTTGGGCATAGTGTTGGCGAAGTGGCCGCTGCCCAAGTAGCGGGCGTGCTGAGCCTAGAAGATGCCGTTCGAGTGATCTTTCATCGCAGTCGCTTACAAGCACAAGCCGCTGGACAAGGCAAGATGTTAGCTGTGGCGCTATCAGTCGATGAGGCAACCACGCTTCTTGCGGAACACCAAGCGCAGGTTTCCATAGCTGCTATCAACAGCCACAGTGCTGTCACTTTAAGCGGAGATGCTGAAGTCCTTGAAAAGATTGCGACATCTTTAGAACAAAAACAGATTTTCTGTCGTTTTTTGCGGGTAATTGTGCCTTATCACAGTCCCTTGATGGAACCGTTAAAGAGTGAATTAATCAGATCTTTACAAGGCATTAAGCCGCAAAATGGCACTATTCCGCTGTTCTCCACCGTCACTGGCAAGAACATTGACGGTTCAGACATGGGGGCTGCCCACTGGGCACAAAATATCCGGGAACCCGTGCTGTTTTCGGCGGCAATAAATGGACTGATTCAAAATGAACATCATTTATTTTTAGAAATTGGGGCACATCCCGTGCTGTCCACTTACATTTATGAGTGCTTGGCAAACGCAGGGCGCGAAGGGACGGTGCTGCCTTCACTGCGCCGTAAAGAACCTGAAACAGTCATGCTGCTGGGGACGTTTGGTCAGCTCTACACTTTGGGATATGCTGTGGATTGGCACCCGCTTTATCCAAGCGGCAATCGTTTTGTGCGGCTACCGTCCTACCCTTGGCAACGAGAGCATTATTGGCAGGAATATGAAGAATCGCAGCAAGCTAGGCTGGGACAACAAATCCATCCTCTTTTGGGAAACCCACTAAAATTAGCACAACCGGTATGGAATGCTGAGATCGATCTGCAAAACCTCTCTTATCTACATGACCATCGCATCCAAGAGGCGGTGGTGTATCCTGGTGCCGCTTATGTAGAAATGGCACTGGCGGCGCTCAAAGAAACCTTCGGGGAAGGCACTTACGTGGTGGAGGATATTGCATTTCAAAAGATGCTTATCTTACCTGATGGTGAATCGACAACGCTTCAATTGATTTTGGAGCCAGACGACAACACTTTCAGGATATACAGTCGCCAAACTGAAACATCATGGGTTCAACATGCCACTGGCAAAGTGAGTCTGGAGCAAAATAGCAATAAGCGGCCTAAACAGATTCTGCTGGATGATATTCGTAGCCATTGCCTCAACCCAATTTCCAAAACAGATTACTATAAACCACTCGACAACATAGGCTATCAATATGGCAGCAGTTTCCAAGGAATCGAGCAACTCTGGTTGGGTGATGGAGAAACATTAGCTAAAATCTGGATTCCAGAGAATTTGGATACTAACAACGATGACTATCTGTTAGCTCCGGTTATCTTAGATGCTTGCCTTCAGGTTATTCGTAGTGTCATACCACTTAAGGATATCTACCTGCCCGTTCTTATCAACAGAATTCGGATTGACGCTCGCCTCCCATTAAAATTTTGGTTATATGCCCGTCTGACTGAAAAAAGTGCGACCCATTTCACGGCAGATGCTCAAGCGTGTGATGATGTTGGTAACGTGCTGATGGAAATTCAAGGAAACCGTAGCCAGTTATTAAAAGGTACGCAGCAAACTGAGCTAGCCTCAGAAAATTATCTTTATGAATACCAATGGCAGTGGCAGGCACGTCCTGGGCAAGAAATCAACATTCGCTCTGCGGATTATCTACCCACGCCTCAGCAAATGGCTGAACGTCTCCAAACGGAAGCCACTCGGTTAAGTACTCAATTGAATCGGCAGCGTTATTACGAAGAAATAATGCCGCAATTTGATGCTTTGTCTATCGCCTACGTTCTCAAAGCCCTCCAGCAACTGGGTTGGAAACCTCAATCGCATCAGCGTTTTTCCGCAGACACTCTGGCAGAACAACTAAGCGTGGCATACCTGCATCGGCCTCTTTTGGGACGGATGCTTGAAATGCTCCAAGCAGAGGGTGTGCTAACTCAAGTAGATAAGCAATGGGAAATCACTCGCATCCCAAAATTTAATGACCCACAAGCGATTTGGAAAAAACTTTTAGGACACTATCCTGCTTATCAAGCAGAACTGATGCTGATGGGGCGGTGTGGTCAGCCGTTAGCAGAGGTATTGCGAGATCAAGTTGATCCGCTACAACTGGTTTTTCCGCAGGGTGCTTTGACAATCTCTGAGCATTTATACCAAGACTCGCCCACTATTCGGATATACAATCTGCTCGTTCAAAAAGCGATTGCGGAGGCACTGACGCATTTACCGGCTGGAC
>LUTY01000551.1 GCA_001640045.1 Candidatus Thiomargarita nelsonii
CTCGAAACTTCTTATTGCATTCTCATTAGTAACAACACTATCATATGCAAGTGCTTCAACTGGTTTTATGAATGATAACTCTCATGAAGCATTTGCTAAATCTAAAAAGAAAAAACATAAAGGAAATGGTAACAAACATAATTGCTTCCCAGTCGGAAACAGTGAATTTTGTACAACTCCATAATTAAAATAGAAAAGGTAAAGCAATAAACAATTGCTTTACCTTTTTTTTAGGTTTCATTTATAATATTGATAATCTTAGAAAGGTAACTTAATGTTATGAAATCATCTTTGTTTATATTAAAAGAACATTTTAATAATTTATATTTAATGAAAAGATTAGCACAATTTGAAATGAAAATTTCTAACAAAAATAATTATTTGGGAACAGCATGGGAATTAATTAATCCTTCAATACAGATTTTTATGTATTGGTTTATTTTTGGTTTAGGTTTCAGAAATAATAGAACTGTTGAGAATATACCTTTTATTTTTTGGTTAATTGTAGGAATAAGTATGTGGTTTTTTGTGAATCAAGGTATTTTAAATGGTACAAAAGCAGTTACTAGCAAATATAAGCAAGTAGCTAAAATGAATTTTCCATTATCTATATTATCTAGTTATATCGTCTTAAGTAAATTTTATACCCATGTGTTATTGCTTATTTTAATTATGCTTATATGTGCTTTAAATGGATATTACCCTACTATATATACATTACAATTATTAATTTTTATCCCTTACACTCTGTTACTGACAATGACAATAACACTATTAACTTCAACATTAGCTGTAATTATTAGAGACATCCAAATGCTTATGCAAGCTCTTATGAGAATAATATTTTTTATATCTTCAATTTTATATTTACCGACAAATGCTTTAGTTTTAAAGGTTATACAATTTAATCCTATCTATTTTATAGCTGAAAGTTATAGAGCAGCAATTCTATATCAAAATTGGTTTTTTATAACACATTGGAAACTATCTTTATATAATCTTACTTTCCTTTTAATTACTTTTGTGTTGGGCTCTATTTTACATGTTAAATATCGTGAACAATTTGCAGATTTTTTATAAACAGAATATAAAGAACATTATTTTTGATCTTATTCTCATTTCTTTTTTAATTTTATTTTTCATTTGGGTTTAATAATTATAGCAAAAATATTTTTGGTTGCTGCGGTTTTGATGGTTTTGAATTTAGTGGCTAGCAATTAGCCGCTATTTTTTCGTTAG
>LUTY01000552.1 GCA_001640045.1 Candidatus Thiomargarita nelsonii
ACCAAACCATGGCTAAACCCGATCAAAGGACATTCCAAGGGAAACCTCTGACAGTGTGAACATGGTCTGGATATTTCCGCCTTCCTGCACTAGTAATAATAGGTAAACCCAATGCCATGAATTCAAAAAGCTTGGTGTTTATTCCATTTATTTGCAGACCGACTCTCAAAGTAGGATTGATACCGATAGTAGCCAGGTTCAGCACAGAAGCAATCTCTATTGGCGGCACATTTGGCAATAACTGAACTGTCTGTTCCAGTCCACGATTTCGACGCTCTTGTAAATATTCCTCACGAAAATTTTGATTACCAAAGCGATCTGAGGCATAAAACTTCACATTGGGTCTAGCTTTCTTGACTTGCTCAGCTATTTCAAGAAACAGCATACTGCCATTATTTAAATTCTGGCTACCGATAAAAATCACAGCATCACGTCGATTATGATAATCTTCTTTCCTCTCTTCTAACAATTTCACTGTAGCATAGTTCTTAACATATATCTTATTGAGTCTTGGGTTGGAAAATGTTTTCTCTTGAGAGGGAGCAACCAAAACTACATGGCCAATAATATTGGAAAAAAAGCGTTCACCATACAATACAAAATAGTAAAGAATTGGCCGTAAGGGCGATGGAATCCAGTATCGCTGTAATACTTGAGCGGCGTAATATTCATGGACATCATACACCACTTTCTTTCTGAGTGACAAAAGTGCCATCCAAAGCAAAAGATCAATATCATGAAAGTGAACAATGTCTACCATCCTCAACAAAGGAATAAGTTTTTTACCAACTCTTACTGGTATTACAAATGGTCTCTGTAAACGACTCTTTGCAGGTTTGAAGGTATGAAACGTAACATTTTCTTTTTTTTCACCGCTTTGAATCTTCCAAGGACAGACAAGGTGTATTTCAAGGCCTTCTTTAGCCAATGAGCTGGCATGTCTCCATACTCGATCATCAAAATCTGGATGTATAGAAGTTACAATGGCTACAGATAGATTTTGTTTATTTTTACTGAATGATGTCATAATAATAGAAACGATATTCCATCCTATACTCAAGAAAACCAACGTTATGGTTGAACAATAATATGTTCATCAGTTAGTTACCAACCAATGCATCTACTATTTTTTGTGCACTATATCCATCGCCGTAAGGGGTGTCTTTCTGCCCTATATTTTTAATCGCTTCCACACAAATATAGCGTGGACAGTTTTGAAAGGGGAGCCAACCTATTCCA
>LUTY01000553.1 GCA_001640045.1 Candidatus Thiomargarita nelsonii
ACCTAAATCAACTGCGCCTGATATGTTATTGACAAGGGTGTAGTCCACATGCAAGTCACCGTCTGCTGTAATGTCATTGGCTTCTTCGCCTATTTGATTTTGTGCGAATATGGTGTTTAGAATAGTGCCTGCGCCATAAAATCCGCCGCCATTGTTGTTGACGATGGTGCAGTTTACGATGGTAGTATTTACGTTTTCAAAAATAGCCCCACCATTTTGAGCACTGTTTTTGGTGAAGGTGCTGTTAGTAATCTTGCCTGACTTAGAAACAGCACCGCCAAGATCAGCACCAGCACTATTATTAGTAAAAGTGCAGTTGGTAATATTGCCTGAACTATAAACCGCACCACCATGATTAGAACTATTGTCGGTGAAAGTGCAGTTGGTAATATTGCCTGAGCCATAAACCGCACCACCAGAACCCTCAGCAGTATTATTGGTAAAAGTGCTGTTGATAATATTGCCTGAAATATAAACCGCACCAGCACTACCCTTAGAAGCACTATTATTGAAAAAAGTGCTATTGGTAATATTGCCTGAATCAGAAACAGCACCACCATACCATTCAGCACTATTATTGGAAAAAGTGCTATTGGTAATATTGCCTGAATCAGAAACAGCACCACCACCAGCACCATAATCAAAAGCACTATTATTGGAAAAAATGCTGTTGGTAATATTGCCTGAATTATAAACCGCACCACCATTAAGGTGGGAAGAACCAGAAACACTATTGTTAGTAAATACACAATTCGCAATACCTACTTTTCCATTACCATAAATTGCGCCCCCGTCTCCAGCTCTATGTCCATTTTGAAAGGACAGCCACTCTATTGCCACAGTTCCATCAGCAGACACAGTGAAAATTGAACTATTTGGTGCCTCTTCTTGGAAACATACTACACCTTTCCACACTCCACCAGCCTCTTCACACTGCTTCCTATTTTCAACCCCTTCTATCCTTTTAGCACCACCATCCAAAACCGTCACCGCCGGATCATCACTCTGACTCACAAACCCACTATCCCAACCACCAGAAACCTTAATCCCATGTTCAAACGTCTTACTGCTAGGAATTTCCAGCCCATTACACTCATAAGTTCCTTTCTCAATGCGAATCTCATCCAAATCCTGAGCCGAATTAAAAGCCATTTGCAAACCATTACAACCCTTAAAAGTACCATGTTCTCCAAAGCTCAACACCCCAAAAACCTTGATAACCCCCTCAAAGTCACCCAC
>LUTY01000554.1 GCA_001640045.1 Candidatus Thiomargarita nelsonii
GGTTTTAACCTGGCAGGTCTGGTTTTGACTTTGATTAATCCGACAGGCTGCTAGATGAGTATTTGGGAACGAGAAAAAGCAGGCTTGCAATCTGCCGGGCAATGTTTTAAATTTACGTCCAAAATAAATTTTGGACTCCTACTAACAGGCTTTATTATGTCATTAAACCCATTTATAAAAACAGGCATCAGTACATTATTGGGCGGTCCCATTGTAGAATTCATGGCCGAAAAAGCGATTTCAGCTTTCCAAGCACATTTTGACTTTAGTGCTTTTGAAATAGCCAACGCCTTTCAAGAAAGCTACGGCTATGCTCTCGACGCTATCGCCGCCGGTTTGGCAAAACCCAACAAGCAATCATTGCGCCATGCCAAAGTTAAACGCGAATTTGTGGTGCAAATCGATCAAAATTATTTGCAACCCTTCGCCGTCCAAGACGGTGTCCAAAGCGAGGCTTTGCCAGCTTTACGTCATCAACTCATTGAGCAAATTAAAGAATTAACTCAACAGCCCCCTATATTTTCAGGCGAAAATCGCCGCTTGACTGAATCCGAATTAGCCACTGTCATCAACGATAAAGGCTCGGTTACAATCACCGATTTAATCTTGGAACAGTTGCCCGCTATCGGTAAGACTTTAAAAGCTTTTCTCTGCTATGATGATTTATTGGGCAAAGCGACTCTCTATTTTCTCCATGAATCGTTCCGCAAAAATCCTCGCGCTGAGAAAACGGTAGCCGCTCTACAAAGAGAAGGCATTTTGGTCGATGTGCGCGACATCAAAACGACCCAAGAACAAATCCTGACACGCCTGCAACAAAAGTTGGATCAGCAAAAAGCTGATTTGATGCAAGCCGTTCAAGAGGGCCATTTTTCTGAAGTGGAGCAACTTTCGCCAGAATTGACACGCTTGCAACAGTCTATCGATCAAGTCCCACAACGCTTAGAAGCCTCGGTTGCCGCTTGGCAAAGCAGTCATCAAGAATTGATTGAATTTTTTGGCACTTGGGCAAAGTTGTTGGATGCTAAAGTGGATAAAATTGATGAGAATGTGGAGGTGCTGTTACAGGAATTTAGGCAATTTATGCAGCGTTTTGAATTGTCAAAACAGATTAAGCCTCGTGATGAATTTACTTATCATTCTAGTGCCAGTTTGGAGTTGGTTCAAAAAGCACTGGCTCAGTTAAAACGTTTACCAAAAGAGGATGCTCATTATAATCAATTAGTTCTCATGGCAGG
>LUTY01000555.1 GCA_001640045.1 Candidatus Thiomargarita nelsonii
CTATGGCACTAGAAATGAATATTGCGACGCGGCATGATTATATCGAAAAAACCATTAAGCCTTTTTTTGGGATTATATATAGGCGCGTGGTGGCAAGTTTTAACGCTTTTGGAAAAAATAGGTGCTAATTTATGGCATAAAATTGAACCCTTGGGGCGGCACTTTCTCCCCGTCAAGCATCCATTACAGGCACTGGGGCTCGGTTTAATCTGGGGATGGTTGCCTTGTGGATTAGTTTATAGTGTCTTAACTTTTTCTCTTTCATCCGCGAGTGCTTGGCAAGGGGGGTTATTAATGTTATCTTTTGGCTTAGGCACTTTACCCATGTTATTGACGATTGGGGCGACAGCGCACTGGTTGACGCGATTGGCTCAAAAGAAAATTGTTCGTCAACTTGCTGGCGCAATGATTATTTTATTTGGCTTGTATATAGCTTATGATATTCAATTATTTTTTCATCAATAATTTGATTAAAGTCAATAAAAATCCCGTTGAACTGGCAAAAATGAGCCAAGATTCTACGGTTAAAATCAAGGGATTTTTCAGAGAAAAAGATTTATTTTTAAGTGATGATGTCAATTGGCGTGGTGCTGGGGTTATCATCGATAAAACAGATGAATTTTATGTGATTTTGACCAATTTACATGTCATCGGATTCTGGCAAATCTATGATTCTGATCTTTTGACACCTGAAATTAATGAATATAGCTTAGATATTCAAACCGTGAATTCCAATGATTGGGTAACCGTTCGTAAAATTTTGGTGAATGCCAAATTGAAAGATTTTGCTTTAATCTATATTAAAACAGCGGCTGATTATCCTATATTGCCTTTAAGTCGCCAAAAGCCCCAACAAGGAATGAATGTGTATGCGATGGGACATCCTTCTGGACTCGATTTTACTTTTACTTCCGGTGTCATTTCAGCATTGAGGGAAACCCGCTCTGATTTGGAGGTGCCTTATCAGTTGATACAAACCGATACGGTACTGAATCCGGGGAATTCTGGCGGACCATTGCTTGATGAAAAGGGGCAATTGGTTGGCATCGTCGTCTCGAAAGTGAGTGAAAAATGTGGCCTTAATTTTGCCATACCGGCTCAAGAAATCATAGCCAGCTTTGAGCATCAAGAATTTGTTGAATTTCCTTTGGTGCCGGCTCAAATTGGGTTGTTTGTTGAGCAGCTTAAACAGGCCTAAATTTAGTACAACTAATTAAGAAATAAACGAATTAAAAACC
>LUTY01000556.1 GCA_001640045.1 Candidatus Thiomargarita nelsonii
CAGGCGTTGTTGAGGCAGATAAAATATTGAAAACGCACCTATTAACTCACCAACGCCAGTTGACGCTTTTAGCGATATTGTTGGATAAAAAATCATTTAGCCAAGAAAGCGTTTATCAAATGGATATTGCTGGGCGTGCTGTAACTGACGAGGCACTGTGCTCATTTTGGCAAAAAATAGAGCCAAGCGTTAAATTTACAACGGGGTTGTGTGCGCCTAAAGCTTGGGAATGTGACGAGCGGCGGGGGGATACTTGCCCGGTTACATTGGAAAATCGTTCAGTTTGTACAGAGCCCAGCAAGTTTGGCTTACCTTTTGAAATGGGGCATTGTACTTTTAATGTTTTTATTCAAGGCTTTTTGGGTGAGTATATTTTGATGCCAAACAATTGGACTCGGATAACAGTGGAGCAAAGTAGAAGTTGCCTCAGCTTGGGTGAACCTTTATCTCGCCAGGCAATTCGGGTTAAAATTAAGTGTGAGAAAGGAGCATCACTTTAAAGAACACATTGCCATTGATATATCAGTCATCAGTGTTTTGGCAATTATTTTTTCTGCGGATAAAGCCAGAAATCACTCAGATAAACTTTGACTCGCCCAAGATAAATCTTGGACTCCAAAATCCGTTTTCATTTAAGATTTTATCCTAACTTTTGGAATTATTACAATGATTCGATTAACATTACTCAAAATTCTGGTGTTAATGGTGTTTACAGTCTCACTGCCCGTCAAAGCGGGCAAAATCGACATCACACAAGCCCTGTTGGCACAGCCCGAAGTGGTGCAGGGTATTAGCTCTATTTGTCATGATATATGTAAGGGCAATAATCGAAAAAGCTGGCTAACTTGGGCGGAGTTAGATATATTACCCGGCACTTATTCAATCCTTAACGCTCATATCCGTTTGAGAAACAGACATATCTGGAAAATTTTTGGAAAAAAACGGACAGCCTATTCGGATCACAGTACCTTAAAAATTAAGGCACACATAAACAACGAGACATGTAAAGCCTCAGTGCATCACAAGGATATTCATTTTACCAACGATTTGTATAAAATCGGTTGGTGGCTGGCTCGTCGACTTGATAATATTTTTGATTTTTTGCCACGTATTAAGAGGCAATTACCCATCTGTAATTAAACGAACACTGCCATATCGTGTCGGGCAACCACAAGGGATTGCCCCTTAAAATAGAGCTTCCGGCTCTTACTAATCTCTTTATTACGATTGGTAAA
>LUTY01000557.1 GCA_001640045.1 Candidatus Thiomargarita nelsonii
GCCGAGCAAATTGCGAATTATAAAAAACATTGGTGGCGGTGGGTACACAGTGGCGTGGACTTACGAGATGATGAGAGGGTTTAAGTCAACGCCCTAATTTTTTGAGTGAGGGATTTTCCAAATTACGTAGATTTTTGATAGTCTGTGTCGATTATTTTCCTGGCTGTTGTGTGTTTGTACGTTAAAACCGAATTTTTTAAGGACCCTGCTTTAGGAGCATGGTGCAGATAATGCCTCGGGTCTCATTGGCCCAAGGGGGATGGTGGGTTTCGCTATCGCTGTACCCACCCTACTTCATTGTCACTCCCAGGCGACGCTGGCTTTTTCTTTTTCCTTTCATTACATCTACGGATTCGTCGGTGACATCCTCTCAACTACACCTCTTCCTCATCCTACTCCCGTCTTGGCTGTGACGGTCTTCCCACTCCTTGCGCAACCTGGGGGTCCGTTCCCTCATCCCATCCCTTTTCGTCGGGGTAACGGCGGGACTTTGTTGCAAAATGACACGGAGACACTAGGGAGGCTCACCGCTTGCGGGATGAAATCGTCTATGTGGGTAACTCTTTGGTTTCAAAGTCCGAAATCACCTCTCCCGTCTCGGTGTTTATTGCTAATTTGCCGGTTGGATATATCGCCGTTATCTCCACTTTTTTGATTCTTAATCCATCCAACAGGCCGTACACCATCCCAACTTGTGCGGCCTCATGTGAACTTCGCGTGAAATTGGTTGATGATATATACACCGCCTTATAGGTACTCGCTAACTCTATTGCTGTGTCTAGAGTCGTTCGGTCTGCGTGGATGAGGAAAGCCGGCTGGGTCTCCTCAGCAATCGCCGCGACTATAATACAGTCCGCTGCGCCGCCTGACCACAGATATTTCTTCCCTCTTGTGGGCTTGCATATCGCACCCATCTCACCGCATTCTGCGATTCCCCGGTTATGGTCATCGCTCCATTTGCGGACATCACCGGCAACCGGGCTCTTTAGCTGGTTTTCTATTGTCTGTTTATTCACTTCTGTGTTCAAGTGCAATCTTGGTTGTATATACTCACATACCTTCCACAGCTGATTCGTTTCATCGATCGTAATATTACTAAACGCACCCTTTAGTTCGTATTTCCATACTCCTGTCGTCTGATCCTGTTCCGCTTTTGTAATCGGTATTATAGCTTTGCCTTCCCCCCTCTGGGCATACTGGTTTTTTAGCCTCTCTCCTTGTCGCCCTAAAGGAAC
>LUTY01000558.1 GCA_001640045.1 Candidatus Thiomargarita nelsonii
GTCCATCGGCAGTACTCATGTCTTTAATTTCTTCATAGAGCGTTTGTTTCCATTCCAACACTTCCTTTTGTGCCTTAGAAACTTGTCCAGTTGCTTTAAACGTATTCATCATCAATAACCTCAAAAGGCGTTAGAATTTCTAACGGGTGTAAATAATTGTTTTCACGATTGACTTGAGTAATTTTCTGTTTTCGATTGAAATTTGCAAGATGTTTGTAATTCCAAGTCAGCAAAATATCAATTTGATTCACCACACAAATGGCAATATGAAAAGCGTCAGCTTTGCTCCTGATTGGAAGAATGCCCTTGTTGAGATATAACTCGGTAAGTCTGACAATTTCAGTTGACATCTGTTCGTCAACAAAAAGTATCGGATAAGTCTTGGTGGTATTCAACAGTTTATCTCGTTTATCACTATCATTTGTCGCTTCAATTTCTGTCAAGACAATATCAGAAATATAAACTTCGTACTTGCCAGTCTTAACGAAGTTTTCAAAAAATTCAATGGTTGCATCACGCATTTGTGGCGCGTCATCCGCAAACAGAAAATTGATGGTGGATGTGTCAAAATAAATTTTGAGTCGTTTCATAATTGATCTTTTGGTCGTTGAATCTGAGCCTTTTTCATGCCATGTTTTGCATTGGCGTTATTATATACCACATATTGATTTTTTTGAAAAGTGCAAGTAGGTATTGCAATTTTATTGATATATAGGCATCCTTTTAGATATAAATCCCAGGATAAAACGTCTAATAAAACCACGGAGACTAACATGAAACGATCCATTATCCCCTTGGCAATTTTGCTATGCAGTGCCAATAGTTTTAGCTATCCCATGATGCACAGCGGGCAAGTGCTGGGCACTCCGACAGACAATGCAACCAGAATATTGAGAGATTCAAAGGATAACAATATTTATTATATCCCCCCAAAAAGAGTTATTTTAGCTGACGATCCCTTCACCAAGAAAAAACTCTTTAGATTGAGCTATTCATCAGTACGCAAAGACGGTGAATTGTTTGCCGTGTTCAAATTAGGCTTTGATCTGGATCAGGTTGCCGCTGAATGGGAGCGGATTTCAACCTCAAACCCGCAAGCATCGCTTAAAATGTTACCGATCTTTGGCGGCGTTTTTGGGCTTGAATTTGATACGGGTGAATTTAAGTTGCTTATTGGTGAGGCTGAAGTAGTTGAAACGGATATCGCCGCTGGGGTTATTCCAATCTATATTAAA
>LUTY01000559.1 GCA_001640045.1 Candidatus Thiomargarita nelsonii
TGCAGCGTTGTTGGGCGTTTGGGCAAAAACGTGATGTCCAAGCCCCAATGACAAGCTCACTCCGATATATCGCCATCAATTGGATCAACGCCTTGGGGCAGGCTGCGTATCACTGAGTCGGCACCAGAGAGTTGCGTGATCGTGATATTATCAGGATTCCAGCCACTTGAGCAAGGCAAATTGATTGCTGAGTTTCATTCTTTCCTCATGGTGATACAATAATTGCAGCAACCTATATCTTAAAAACAAGTCTGTCAGTCTGATTGGGTAGTAAAGATAAATTCGCCAAGAATTTTGAGGAAGCTTGTATCTTTGAGCTATAGTTGTCGGGGAAAGCGTTCTTGGCATTGATATGCCCCAAAAACTTTTCCCTTGGCGTTCAGGAAGTAACCCTTTTAGACTACCCCAGTGTAAAGTGTTAGCGGTGTCATTCCCCTTAGTAAAAATTTGTTCATTTGCACAAACCATTAAACGCTCGTCAATTTTTTTCGGCTTGAGGGCATTTAATAACTCATCTGGCACCTCGGCAGCCAAAAGCTCTCTAGCAAGACGCAATGTTAGGTAAACAGGGTTTTTGGCATTCCATTGACTGGCACGATGTTCTACCAGTGTCCAATCTATTTGGTTTCTGTAATATCGGATAGTTTCAAGAATATCGCATAAAGATCGCAATCCTTGCTCAAAAAAGTGATGATATGCTGAATGTAAACACAAGTGCAATAAAAGGTCTTCAGGGGATAATGCCAACACTTTGACACCAGCAATCGTGGCTGGTTGCGCCCTTTTCCACAGTCCATCAACGTCTATTGTAAAGGGACTGGTTGGGGATTCAATGGTCCAGTGAATCTCAACTGGGGCAACCCCCTGTTTTGCAAGAGGAGACAGATGCTGGCATTTTGCACATACTACCTCAATCTCTTCAACACGAGATGAACTATAGCCCATCTCTAGCAGTTTTTTCTCAGCTTTCAATAAGTCGGTTTTTCTGACTAGGATATCCACGTCACACATTGTCCTGAGGGCTATAGACTCATAGACAACTTCCGCCAGATGTGCCCCCTTCAGCAAGATAACCGGAATTTCTTCATTCTGTAAGACTTTGAGTACCTTCGCAAGCTCATAGTACAGACGGGTGTTCTTCCCAGCAACATTGAGATATGTTGTTCGTAAGGTCTGCATTATATTCGCGGGAATATTTACATTGAGGTGCTGTGTCTTTAAACGCTGGTAAAGC